>JARGFM010000005.1 GCA_029210725.1 Bacteroidales bacterium
TTTATCTATTTCATTATCAACAATTTATCCACTAGGAAACTTCAGTACATTAATAAGTGCATTTTCATTGTAATAGGGCTGAAAAACGACGGTTTAAAAGAAGTGCTCGGCATGTGGATTGCAGAAAATGAATCTGCGGCATTTTGGCTTACCGTCCTTACAGATCTAAAAGCTCGTGGCGTAGAGGATATACTCATTGCTTGTACCGATAACCTTACCGGTTTTACCCAAGCCATAAAAGGAGTATTTCCGGATGCAGTAACGCAGCTATGCGTCATCCATCAGATAAGGAATAGCTGTAAATTTGTATTCTGGAAAGACCGTAAAGAATTTTGTGCCGACCTGAAATGCATTTATGCTGCCACTAATGTAGAAATCGCCGAAAAAGCCCTGGTTTCCATGGATTTAAAATGGGGTACAAAATACAAATACGCCATACAGTCCTGGCAAAACAACTGGGAAAACCTAACACATTATTTTGATTACCCCATGGAAATCAGAAAGATAATATACACTACCAATACAATAGAGAATCTGAACCGTGGTATTAGAAAATACGTAACTAATCAGTCCCTGCCAATTTAGCGATATGATTGAGAGCATTCAACACAGGCTGCTTGTTTTTCTAATCCGTATCCGTGATGCTTCGCAGGATTAGGAAGTAGTTTACTACTTTCCAGGATTTGAACTTTAGTTTGACTTTCACATGGCCTATGGCCTGTTCACTTCCGTTGTTGTCGGGCGCTACTCTGGATATTGAAAGCCCTGTACTCATCCTTCGGGGGTGAAATGGAGCTATTTTTGAATTCGTTGTCACTCAGCTTTGCTTTATCACTAAGCAATAAGAGAAGATGTTCATAGTCAAATATTTAATCAGCCAACTATCAATATCAACAACCTGATTTTGTTAATATCCACTGAATCTGAGAAATCCACAAATGCATCACAGCCAAATCCGTGTAAAACCGCGGAAAATTGTTCATAACCCCCTATTTTTGAGAAAAGGTTGATTAGTTACTACTTTTTTTATATTTACGTAAACATTTATTCCATGATTGACTCTTTTCAGTTTTCTTCTCTTCCGGAGATTATTTTTGGTCAGGGGAAGAGAAACGAACTGCCTGCCGCCGTAAAAGCCTGGGGTAACAGGGTTTTGCTTCTTACCGGATCCTCTTCCATTCATGACTCCGGGCATGGAGAAGAAATTATTTCCGGTCTGCAAGCTGCAAAGCTGGAGCTGAAGCACGAGGTGATCGCACATGAGCCATCCCCTGCACTTATTGATCATATTGTAGAGAAGTACAGGCCCTCAGGGATCCAAGTGGTTGCTGCTGTGGGGGGCGGAAGTGTGATGGATGCAGGGAAAGCTGTCTCTGCCATGATTCCGGTGGAGGGGAGTATCCGGGACTATCTGGAGGGTGTTGGAGAGAAAACGCACCCTGGCCATAAAATCCCGTTCATTGCCATGCCCACAACCTCGGGCACAGGCAGCGAGATGACAAAAAATGCAGTGATTTCAGAAGTTGGAGAAACAGGTTTTAAAAAGTCCCTGCGACATGATAACTTCATTCCTGAACTGGCTATTATTGATCCGGAAATGATGCTCTCCTGTCCCGCCAGGCTAACGGCTACTTCTGGGATGGATGCCTTTTCGCAGTTGCTGGAATCATATTTGTCAACCAAAGCCAATGCCATGACCGATGCTCTGGCTCTGCAGGGTCTGAAGCATATTAAAAAATATTTGCTCCGGGCATTTCTGGAGGGTGAACAGAACCTTGAAGCTCGTTCAGGAATGGCTTTGGCAGCTCTGTTTTCGGGAATTACACTGGCACATGCGGGACTGGGACTGGTGCACGGATTTGCTTCTCCTTTGGGAGGTTTTTACCACATCCCTCACGGAGTGGCATGCGGTTCTTTGATGGCTCCTGTTTTCGCTCAGACCATAGACAATCTGCTGGAACAGCCCGATCATCCTGCCATAAATAAATTAATCATTGTCAGCAAGGTCTTTGCCGACTTTAAGTATAAACAGAATCTGGAGTATCTTCAGGCCTTCAAAGAAAAGCTGATTCATATTGCCACTCTTTTGGAAATGCCCCTTCTGTCTGATTTTGGATTAAACGAGGAAGGCATTCAAAAGGTGATTGACTGCACTTCTTATAAGTATCATCCAGTGAAGCTTAGCCATGAACAGATGGTTCAGGTTCTAAAGACCAGGATCTGATTCTTCTTCAACGCTCAGGGATTTTACACGCTCTTGCCTGATGCAAAAATAGTGTTCAAAAATGTGCTTCTCCTCCAGGGTATTGAACGCTTTTCCGGATACAGCCCTGTTAAAATCCTGTATCTGCCAAACATCAGGATTGGTAAAGGGATTAAATTCAGGATCATAATTCACCGTAGTGCCATCTTTGTAAAATTTAATGGGCTCGTCTTCATAATCCTTCAGGAGCACAATCAGGCTGTCGTAGTAGAAAGAAAAATAGGAATAAGCGTCAATTAAGTCGCAGCCAATAGAATAAAAGTCGTCTGAAACGCCTGGTTGAATCCACTCTGCATTGGCGAATTCAGAGGAGTATGGAAGCACATAAATCGGTGTGGTCGTATCATTCTTAATAGAGATCCACGAAAGATCATCATTGGCACATCCGGCCAGGGCAATAAATGCAATTATCCAAATAAATACCCTCATATTCAATCATTTAGGTATCTCAATCCCCGTATTTGATAAGAATAGCTTGATGGCAATGGCCAGTAGGATAATTCCAAAGAATTTCCTGATAATGTGCAGGCCGTTTAGTCCAAGTATCCGTTCAAAAAAGGTTGTGAGCCGGAGTACAAGATAGACAATAATCATATTTAATGAAAGTGCCACAAGAATATTTATACTATGATACTCAGCCCTTAAGGAAAGAAGTGTTGTAATTGAACCGGCTCCGGCAATCAGGGGGAAAGCAATGGGAACAATAGCCCCGGAGCCTCCAGATTCGTGTTTAAAAAGTTGAATTCCTAGTACCATTTCAAGTCCCATCAGCAGTAAGATGATAGATCCTGCAATGGCAAAGGACGATATATCCACGCCAAAAATTGCCAGCAAAGGTTCACCAATAAACAGGAACAGCAGCATAATTGCAAAGGCCACCAGGCTTGTTTTACCAGGGAAGATGGCTCCGGTCTTTGTCTTGATATCCAGAATAATGGGAATCGATCCCAGGATATCAATAATCGCAAACAGCACCATAAAGGCTGCCAGGATTTCTACCATATTGAGGTGCATCATCTGCATTATTTGCCATTTGGAATTCAGCACTGCAAATATGCTATCTTTTTAGGGGATTACAAGCAAAACACGGATGGTTTATCGGTCTTTGATTTTAAGCAGGCAACCAATGGCCCGGGTGGTGGCCGGTTCGGGTCGCTCTCCCAGGGTAAGGGCCCGGATGGCGTTTTCCAGGTACCTGTTTGAAACTGATCTGGCATCCAGGGAGTTGTCATCTATTGCTCCCAGATAGGCCACGGTGAAACCATTGCCGCTCCTCTCCAGCAGGAAGATCTGTGGGGTCCGGGTAGCCCCATAAGCCCTGCAGACCTCCTCAGTGGAGTCTTTCAGGTAGGGAAAGGGATAGGCCATCTTCCTTGCACGCAGCTGCATATGTTCAAAGCTGTCCTGGGGAGACATATCCGGATTGTTCGAATTAATGGCCACTACCGGGAAGCCCAGGTTTGCATAGGTATTGTGAAGGTCAATAATTCGCTGCTCGTAGGCCTTTGAAAAGGGGCAGGGTACGTTGGTGAATACCAGGATCAGACCTTTCTGATCCAAGTAATCGGAAAGGGATACCATGGAGCTGTCCACACTCAGCAAGGCGAATCCGACTGCTTTATCCCCGGGCTTCAGACCGCCAAAGAGCCACAGCCTGGCGGCCATGAAAAGCAGAAACACCAGTATTGCTTTTTTCACAAGATCAAAATAGCAATTTTAGACCGGATGATGCTAATACTGCCGGGTTTAATTGACCATAAAGGTCTAATTTCCCTGTGTTCAGCCCTTCGTCTTAATCGAACAGCCTATGGCCTTGGTCGTGGCCGGATCTGGATTGGTGCCGGATAACAGGGCCGAGATGGCATTCTCCAGGTATTTTATATGGACAGATGCAACATCCATGGCATTATCGTCAATGGCCCCTATATAGGCCACCTTAAATTGACCCCCTTCGTTTTTCAGCAAAAATATGTGAGGAGTTCTGGTGGCGCCATAGGCTTTATATATTTCCTGGGATTCGTCTTTCAGGTAGGGAAAAGGATATTCCCGCTCCTCCGCCTTCGCCTTCATATTGGCAAAGGTATCCTCAGGGGAAAGCTCCTCATCATTCGGATTGACAGCCACTACCGGAAAGCCCTTCACGGCATAAGTCTTATGGAGTTTTATGATCCTTTCTTCATAAGCTTTTGCGTAAGGACAGGGAATGCAGGTAAATACCACGATCACGCCTTTCTGATCGTCATAGTCAGAGAGCGAAACGGTGGTTCCATCCACATTTTTTAATGAAAACTCAATGGCATTATCGCCAGGTTTTACTCCTGCATTCACCTGCAGGACAGCTATTAGTACCCAAATCCAGGTAAGAACCATTTTTTTCATATCATCGTTTTATTTGTGAAACAAGACTGAATAATTCATCCCGGGCCACTTCCTGTTCCAGGAATACCCTGTTTTCTCTGTGATAAATAAGCGTGGCAGGGATGGCTCCTGACCAGGAGGGTTCTATCCGGTCGATCCATGAGTTATAATCCAGGTCAGTCATCTGAAGTACCTCGGCGCTGATCTCTTTTTCCTTCAGGAAAGGGAGAACCCGTTTTTCTGTCTGGCCGGGAAAATCCAGGCTTACCAGGATTACTTTCACCTCCCTGGAATCATATTGCCTGTGAAGTTCCTCAAAATAGGATATCTCTTTTACACAGGGGGAACACCATGTAGCCCAAAAATTTATCACATACGTAGTATCATTTTGCTTACTGCATAGAGCCGCCAGTAAATCACTGTCGATTTCCTTCACGGACTGACCCTGACTATGGCTGAAGATCAGCATGGAAGCAAGTATGGTGATAATTACGTATCTCATTGTCGCAAAAACAATAGAGAGCCTGTTTTGTTTGGAAGAATTGACTTTTTATAAACAATTTTAACTTTCAGTTGTAAAATACGCATGAACCAATTTTAGAAGCCCATGTCATTTACACTGGAAATAGGAGCAAAAGCACCGGAGTTCAATCTTCCGGCAACCGATGGAAATAACTATGCACTTTCGGATTTCAAAGAGGATTACCTGCTGATTTTTTTCACCTGCAACCACTGTCCTTATGTAATCGGATCGGATGAGCTAACAAGACTAAGCGCCAATAAGTTTTCTTCAAAGGGGGTGAAATTTGTAGGTATCAATTCAAACAGTGCCGGAACCTATCAGGAGGATGATTTCCCGCATATGGTAAGTCGCATGAAGGAGCATAATTTTCCATGGCTCTATCTTTATGATGAAAGTCAGGAGGTTGCTCTGGCCTACGGGGCACTTCGTACCCCTCACTTTTATCTTTTCGATCATGAGCGCAATTTATTGTATACAGGCAGGGGAGTGGATCAGCCTAAGGATTCATCCAGAATCACAGTTAATGACCTGGAGCGGGTATTGGAGGAAGTAACTGCCGGCTTAGCCGTATCCGTGCCGGTGACCAATCCCATCGGATGTAATATAAAGTGGCATGGAAAGGATAAGCACTGGATGCCCGCTGATGCCTGCGATCTGACCTGATCAGGCCGTGTATACATTTCGCAGCTGTTTCTTACCGAGGTGAATCCTGCTTTTGACCGTACCGATTGGAATTTTCATGCGCTCTGAAATCTCCTTATACGAATAGCCAGCCAAAAACATTTTAATTGGCTTCTCATATGCGCTGGGTAACATTTCAATAACCTCGTACAGCTCTTTTTGCTCAAGCTGATTGTAAGGCGACCCGTCCGGACTGCCGCTTTGCGCTGCAAAGCCGGCAAGTTCTTCGCTGTCGTGAGTCAGTTGCCGGCAATGACTGCTTCTCAAATAGTTGATATAAGTGTTCTTGAGAATGGTATAGAGCCAGGCCCTGATGTGATCATTATTGTGAAGTTTGTTGCGGTTTTTCAGGGCCTTATAGCTGGTCTCCTGTACAAGGTCCAGGGCCTCTTCCCGGTCCTCTGTAAGCTGCAGGGCGTAATAAAAGAGCTGCTCCTGCAGTTGAACCAGATCATACATGAAATAGTCAGGATCGAAGGTATTTTCCCCGATTTTCATTGACTGAGCAACTTAATTTGCAGTAAATTACAAAATTATCCGGTACGAATCAACTTGCGAATATGGAATAGTTTTCACAATTTTAAATCTCTTAATAAATTCAGTATTAAACTTCAAAAATCAATAAGATGACTAAAAAATTTCTATTACATGTATTTGCCGGTTTTTTAGCGGTTTTTTTCACTGCCGGCCTTCAGGCTCAGAACGCGCTGACTGAAGAGGAGAAAACGGATGGCTTTGTGCTGCTCTTCGACGGAGAATCTACCGACGGTTGGAGGGGATTTCAGAAAGACCATGCTCCGACTAAATGGGTGGTGGAAGATGGAACACTCCATTTCAACCCCCGGGCGAAGGGTGACGGCGGAGATATTATGATTGACCGGAAATTCTCTGATTTTCATCTGAAGCTGGAGTGGAAGATCGAAGAAGCTGGCAATTCAGGTATCCTTTACCTGGGCTCTGAGGACCCCAAATATAATGCTATTTACATGACAGCCCCTGAAATGCAGGTGCTGGACAATGCCGCACATCCCGATGCCAAGATGGGAACGAATGGTAACCGTCAGGCCGGATCACTGTATGACCTGATTCCTGCTGATCCCCAGAATTTCGCAGGTGCGGGCGAATGGAACACCGCTGAACTGATTGTGAAGGATAAGCATGTGAAACACATCCAAAACGGTGAAGTGGTTGTGGAGTATGAATATGGAACTCAGATGTGGGATGCCCTGGTGTCTCGTTCCAAGTTCCCGGGTTTAAATCCCGACTGGACCAATTTACAGGAAGAAGGCTTTATCGGTCTCCAGGATCATGGAAACAATGTGTGGTTCAGGAATATTAAAATCAAGGAATTATAAAACATACAAGATGCAAAACAGAAGGACATTTATGAAGAGTACGGCCCTTGCGGCTGCAGCCATTTCCGCAAGTAGTGTGGCAAGTGCTAGAGAAAGCAGCGGTATTCCGGTCGTGCAGGAGCATGGAAACCGTGAGGTGTTTTTTGATATCTCTTTGGCCGAGTGGTCGCTGAATAAAAAGCTATTCGGAGGTGAACTGGATAATCTGGATTTTCCAGCATATGCCCAAAAGAATTTTGATATTCATGCCGTTGAATACGTAAATCAATTTTTCAAAGATGCTGATACAGATTATATCAAGGAGCTTTTGAAGCGTACTCAGGACATTGGAGTTAAGAATGTGTTGATCATGATTGATGGAGAGGGAAATCTGGGGGATACCGATGAGGAGCAAAGGAAAAAGGCGGTTGAGAACCACTACCGGTGGGTGGAACATGCTCATATACTGGGTTGCCATGCTATCAGGGTGAATGCGGGCGGTAGAGGCACTGAAGAAGAAGTGGCTTTCTCGGCAACCAGGAGCCTTAGAACCTTAAGTCAGTTTGCAGCCGATTACGGGATCAGTGTTATTGTTGAAAATCATGGAGGTTACTCCTCACGAGCCAGCTGGTTATCCTCGGTAATCAGGAATACCGGAATGGTCAATTGCGGGGTGCTTCCCGATTTTGGTAATTTTGTGATAGACCGCAGGCCCGGTGGTGAGAAATATGATTTATACCTTGGAATGAAGGAGCTAATGCCTTTGGCAAAGGGTGTGAGCGCCAAATCGCACAACTTTGACGAAGAAGGGAATGAGGTGGATAAAGATTTCTACAGGCTTTTGAAAATAGTTAAGGATGCAGGCTTCAGGGGGTATATTGGAATTGAATATGAAGGCAGGGAACTAAGTCAGGATGAAGGTATCATGGCTACCAGGGATTTGTTGATCAAAGCAGGTAAAGCAGTTATGGAGGTATAATTACCTGCTTTTCAGATAAACGTCAATATTGCGTGCGATCTTTTCTACCAGCAGTTCCCTGGACTCCTTAGAGGCCCAGGCCATATGAGGGGTGATCAGGATTTTCTCCTTGTCGAAAAGTCTAAGTAGAGGGTTATCGGCGTTGATGGGTTCTTGCTCCATCACGTCGATGCCTGCTGCTCCAATTACATTTTCATTCAATGCTCTGGCAAGGTCCTTTTCGTTTACAATTCCTCCTCTGCCAAGATTGAGCAGGATAGCGCAGGGCCGCATCAGTTTCATTTTGTCATAAGTGATCAGGTTGCGGGTATGATTATTCAAGGGAGCGTGGATCGAGACCACATCAGAGCTTTTGAGCAGATCATCCAGCTCAAAGCGCTTATAACTTATATGATTGTTGCGTCCGGTGGTGGAGTAGAAGATTACCTCCATTCCAAAGGATTCAGCAATTCTGGCCACCTGCCTGCCGATGGTTCCGAGCCCTATGATCCCCATCCGTTTTCCCTTCAGCTCCCAAAAGGGTTCATTGTGATGAGTGAATGAAGCACTTTTGGAATAAGCTCCGCTTTTTACATAGGTGTCGTAGTAATAGGGCTTGTTGATCAGATATAACAACATGGTAAAGGTGAGCTGTGCCACAGAATCGGTTGAATAGCCGGCCACGTTTTTCACTTCAATTCCGTTACTTTCTGTATAGTTCAGATCCACATTATTGATTCCGGTAGCTGCCACGCAGATCAACTTCAGATCCGGAAGCTGTTTGAGTACCTCCTCATTCATCTGAATTTTGTTCACAATAACAATCTCTTTACCCTGGCATCTTTCAATCACCTGGTCAGGCTCCGTAGATTCATGGATTTCAAGATTACCCAGCTTGGAGAGTTGTTTCAGATTATCTACTTTCCCTATGGTCTTTTTGTCGAGGAATACAATGTTGGTCATGATTCTTGTTTTACCTTCAATTAACATATCTTTTCTGAATTGGTTCAACAGGAGCCTCTAAAACCCCGGTACAGGGTTAAGGATTGTTAAATGCTCCTTTTTCCCGAAATTATTGGATATTTTTATATCATATGCAGTTAAGGATCCTGATTCCGGCTACCTGTGCACTCTGTCTGATGCGGCTTCCTGTAATGGCGCAACCGGCCGATACTCTTTTCCAGCTTTCTGCGGTTATCTATGACGAATCATTCCTGCCTGTTCCGGCAAGCCATGTCATCAACATGAACAGTCACAAAGGTGATGTTACAGATAGCCTGGGGATATTCAGCCTGCCTGTCAGGCTGAGTGACACCCTTCTGATTCGAAACATCGCTTTTCGTGATACACTTGTCCCTGTGGCAGAAATGCAGGCAAACAGGAATGTCCGTTTGAACAGGAGACTTTACCAGTTGCAGGAGGCCCGGATCTTTGAGTGGGGTGCCAGTTATGAAGATTTTCGTGAAGCCTTCCTGGACATGCCTATGAAACAAAGCCTGGGAGCTTCCCTGGGGCTTCCCCGCCAGGATCCGGACAAAGTTCCCCTGGAGATGGACGAAGAGGCCGTAAAAAGCGCGGGTTTGCTTCTGACCTCACCCGTATCTTTTATCTATTATAATTTTAACAAGCATGCCAGGTCGGCCCGGAAAGTATACTGGTTAAAAAAGAACCGGGAAAATCAGGCTCAATTTGATGCGATTGTAAGCGGGGAGAATCTTTCAGAATTAACCGGCCTGAGCGGGTTAAAGCTTCAGCAGTTTATACTCTTTCTTTCCAGGCGGATGGTCTGTGATCTGAATAGTTCTGAGTTTGAAATCTATCAGGAGATTCACGGACTCTGGAAAATTTTCCGGGAGCAGGATGAAAAGGGGATGCTGGAAGAGGCCCGGGAAATAAAAATAAGGGAGATGTAAGACGCTTCTCCCTCTGTATGAGATTATCAATCAGGCCTTTCCTCCTCAGACCACCAGCTCTTTATCTTTGTCCCAATAGACCTTGCGGCCCTCTTTCTGAGCGATAATGCCCATGGCAGCAGCCACTCCCTCTTCGAAGGCCTGGTCAATGTTGCAACTGGGCTGTTTGTTTTCCCGGATGGCCTGGATCCATTCGGCGATATGCAGGTGAGTGGTATCCACCCGTCGTCCTCCGCGATAGGTATAAAGGAGTCCCCTGGCCGCAAAATATTGCTCCGTGGCGGTGGCAATGGAATCCACGTTCTTGCGTCCGGGTATATAGGTGTAAATGGGAAGCTCCGGATCAATAAGTCCGCTTTTGATCTGCTCTTCATACCTGGTACTCTCCCTGTCCGCATATACCGTCAGGGTATTCCCCAGTTCCATGGATCCATCATGCCCCATGATGACCTTGCCCCGGTCATGGTTACTGGCCAGTGTGGCACTGTAAAGCAGGCTGAAATCCTGATCCGGATATTCCAGAACGGCGTTCCAGACATCCGGAACCTCCCGGATTTCGTTGACATAATCGCCCCGTTTCTTGTCTTTCCAGAAATATACTCCACCTGAAGCTGATACAGAGGCAGGAATACCCATTCCAATGATCTGGTTAATGGCATCAAATTCGTGCGTGAGCAGGTCGCCCGATAATCCGGTACCATAGTCCCACCAGCATCTCCAGCGGAAGAAACGTTCCGGGCTCCAGGGATGCTTGACTTCGCAGGGTTCTTCAAATTGTGCCCAGTCGACCGTATTGGGATTGGCATCGGGATGGATGTCGTAGACCCAGGCACCGTTGGCCGAGTTCCGGTTGGTGCAGACCTCTATCAGGTTTATTTTTCCAATAAGCTTTTTGTCGATGGCCTCTTTGGCCTTTAGGTAACTCTCGGTCTGTCGTCCCTGGTGACCCAATTGGTATGTAATCCCGCTTGATTTAACCGTGTCACGGATGGCATAAGTTTCATCCATGGTCAGGCTGAATCCCTTTTCCGCAAATACATGTTTGCCTGCTTTGGCAGCATCAATGGTCATCTGGGCATGCCAGTGGTCGGGTGTCGCAATAATCACGGCATCAATATCATTGGAAGCCAGCAGATCGCGGTAGTTTCTGTACCGCTTAGCCTGCTCTCCCATTTTTCCTTCTGCACCCTCCCGGCCAATATTGGAAGCAGCGGACATGGCCCTCTCTGCATGAACATCAAAGAGGTCGCAGACCCCGGTTATCCGAATATTAAGGTCATCCTGTTCCAGGAAATTTGAGAAGCGGTTATTATTTGAATCCTTTGCTTCGTTCTGTTTCCAGGTGTCAATGGTTGCCGGCTGAACGAATCCTGCGGCCTGCATCAACTGAGTTCCACGGATTCCATATCCAATGATACCGATCCGTATAGTATCCCCGTCGTGTTTATAAGGAAGATATTCCTTCTCCCCGGCGCTCATATTGAGCTCTTTGGCCAGTTTGTGGCTGCGGATGTGTTCCTGTCTTGTTTTTCTCCAGGTGCCGTAAGCCATGGCACCCAGAACCGGTACAGTGGCCAGTCCTTTAAGTACATCCCTGCGGTTCATCTTGCTACCGCCTGCATTTTTATCTTTGTCAGTCATATCAGTTATCTATTTCTTATTGAACAGAAATCGATCCATCCCGATGATCTTCCAGGTGGGGAACAGCAAAATTACCCAGAGGGTAAGCAGTTCAATGAGGTTCTTATTAACCCAGAGGTAGCTTCCCTCTGTGGGCATCGCAAAGTTCACCCCGATGATGGCCGGATGAGACAGGTAGTAGAAGGCCAGAAGAACCATCCCGGCGATAGAAGCAATTCTGGTGAACAGGCCAACGATCAGTCCCGCTCCTATAAGAATCAGTCCCCACATATTCGCGAAATCCATGACATTTAACAAGGCCGGATTAGCTGCAATTGAATGGAATACTCCTTCAAAAAGCCCTTTGGAATCCATCAGATAACCCATGGACGACCAGTTCGGATTCAGCAGTTTGACAATTCCTTCATAGAGGAAGTGCCAGCCGATGGCAACACGCAGGATCACCAGGGACCAGAGTTGCCATTTTGAGAAATCTTTATCTTTTATCATATAGTTAGAAAAATTGGGGTAATAATTATCGACAGGCGAATTTAACCATTATTGTAATAAAAATAAGTTAGACTCGCTTTAAATTGTAAAAATCACACAATGATTTTCCGAGGTATTCTCTGCTCTGCAGGCTTTCAAATAATAAAATTAAGCAATCAAAAGGACCATGCCTAAATAGCAGGCAGCTCCAATGGAGCTTATTTACGCTTAAGACTTTTAGTGATAAGAAGATGGTTTTTCTCCGCTCTTCGCCAATACTCCATGTTGCTGGTGAAGGCTCTGATAAGAGTTATTCCCATTCCACCCGGGTCTGAAGTAACCGGATCTGTATGTGGTTCCTTTTCATATTCCAGGGGATTGAAGGGAATCCCGTCGTCGATCAGTTCGATTTCAATATGGCTTTCCCTTAAACCCAGGCGGATAAAAATCTGGTGTTCCTTCGAATCATCAAAAGCAAAACGGATGATATTGGAAAATAACTCTTCAATGATCAGCTGGATCTGCCTGATTTCTGATTTGGGTACAGTCCACTCTTTATCAAGAAATACCAGATCTTTACGGATCCGGGAAATCTCTTGTATATGAGAACAGTATGTAAACGTCCGTTCCATGCTACTGTTCCCGAATAAATTCCACAGGATTGGTCCGGGCCAGACGAATGGTATGGTAGAAAACGGCAATCCAGCTAAAGACAACCAGGATAGCTGCACAGACCGGGAAGACCCAGACCGGGATATCGACCCGGTATTTGAAATTTCGCAACCAGCGCTCCATCATAAACAGGGAGACTGGTATGGAGAGAGCAGAGGAGAGAATGGCCAGCCACAGGTAATACAGCAGCTCCGGAAAAATAATCTGATGGACCCTGGCCCCATTGATTTTTTTCAGTGCAGCCGGTTTGATCCGTTTCTGCATGAAAAAACCGCTTAATGCAAACAGGCCCAGGCCGGAAATTATAATTGAGAGTATGCTGAAAATGAGTAAGAGATGGATCTGGATCAGTTCCGACTCGTAGAGTTCCTCAATCAGGGATGAGGTGAAATAGTATTCCAGGGGGTAGGCGTGAAACAACTCATCCCATACGGATCTTAAATGCTCCAGGGCCGTTTCCGGACTGCCTGCAGGCAGGATGGAGAAGCACCATAACCAGGTATACTTGGGAAATATAACCATGGGGGTGATTTCGTAATCAAGCCCCGACAAATGGAAATCCTCGACCACTCCGGTCAGCGGGCCCGGCCAGATAAACCCGGGATGAGGAAAATTAAGTTGCAACTCTCTTCCTATCAGATCTCCGGGATCATCCGAAATCATCCTGGCAGCAGTTTCATTCAGAACAAAATACTCTATGGAATCCGAAGGCTTATATTGTACCGGAAAATCTGAACCATAAAGGACATTGATATCATAAAACCGGAAAAACTCCTGATCCACAGGGAACAGGAATAATTTTTTTTCGCCTTCATCCACCCCGTCTATCTCAAAGGTATTGGCGTCCATGGCCTGACCCGTGGGTTCCTCCATACTGCCGGTTACATTGGCTATATGCGGACTTTCCAGCATTCGCTCTTTGAAAACTTCAAAGTTGTTTACAATTTCGCGATGAAGGTGGTGCAGGTGGATGGCTTCCTGCCGGGATGCTCCCAGCTGCCGGTTCATGGCATAACTGGTCTGACGGGAAATCAGGATCAGATTGGAAAGAAGAACAAAGGTGATGATGAATTCAAGCACAATGACCGATCTGATAAAGAGATTACGTCCTGCATGATCTCCCGGAACTCCGGGTTTGGAGGAGATATGTTTTATTTGAAGATGCCGGTACAACTTTCCGGTGGATATCAGGGAAGTGATCAGCGCACCGGATATGTTCAATATCAATAATACGATCAGGGGGAGTATAACCATGGCCAGGTTGCTAAACAAATAGGTGCCACCCTGTTTCTCAATGGAAGGGGCAATCAGAATGGTAAAAAGTATTCCAATCACATAAGCGATGCTGCCAATAAAAAGGCTGTCGACCAGGAACTGCCTGAAGAAAACCGATCTCCCGGCTCCCATCTGCCACTGGATGACCAGTTTTTGTATCTGCAACTGACTTTTGCTATAAGCAAGCAGGGTGAAATTGAACCACGCCAATACAAAAACCAGCATGCCGGCTACCATGACGATTAATACGGTGCGGAACCTTACATTGCTTTGTATCTCTCTGGCCTTATGAGAACGCAGATGGATATCTGAAACAGCTTGCAGGTGGGGGGAGATCTGGCTGGAATAGGACTCATCCACATGGTTCTCGATAAAGCGTTTCAGCTGTGCTTCCATCTCCTCCGGGTCGACTGAAGGTTTTAGCTTCAGGTAGGCCCAGGCGGTACCCTCGTATTCAACGGGATTTTCAAAAGAGCTAAGGGCTGAAATCCTGAAGTGAGAATTTTCCGGAAAGTCTTTAATAACTGCTACAACCGTATAGGTGACCGGGTCCACCCCGAACTGATGCACCAGATCCACGGAGCTGCCCACCGGATTAAGCTCTCCAAAGAATTTTCTGGCTGTATTTTCGCTCAATACCACGGTAAAAGGCTCGGACAAAAGGTCTTCTGATGCTCCTTTAACCACCTCCGGCTTAAAAATATCCAGGAACTCCGGATCGCAGCTATACGCATACTCTTCGTAGAACGACCGGTCGCCCAGCCTGAAGGCTGCTTTTCTGAAGGGAGCAATTCGCCCCACAGCTTCGATGCCTGAAATTATCTCGGCAAATGCGATTTTATTCAGTGCACTTCCATGCAGGATCCTGGCTGTATGGCGAAAAAAACCCTCATAATCCTCTTCAAAGGTGAGCCTGTAAATTTGTTCCCTGTCCGGATAACTTCTGTCAAAGGTGAGGTGCCAGGCCGACCACTGAAAAGTGGCCAGGAAGGTGCTTATTCCTACTGCCAGTCCGGTCACCACAAATATGGCGTAAAGAAGGTTTTTTTTGAGGCTGCGTATGGTCAGTAAGAGATGCTTCCCTGTCATATCTGAATCATGGCTGAAACAAATATAACCATTCAAGCCTCATTCAGGGCAGCAGCATGCCTTTAATTTTCACCCAGGAACTCTTCTGCCGCTCTCATGGCATCCACCGCATCACCCAGGATCATTTGGAAACTCATAAATCCATGGATCATTCCGCTATATTCCAGGTACTCCGCCTTTACACCAGCAGCTTCCAGTTTATGGGCATACTCCTTATCACTGTCTCTGAGCGGATCACACTCAGCGGCAATAATCAGGGCGGGAGCAAGATCGTTACTTAGTTCCGCTTCAAGCGGGGAAATATAGGGATTGTCATCTCTCCCTTCCGTCCCCTTGTATGCATTACGAACTCTTTTGAGAAATGCTTCGCTGAGAACATAGCTCCGGTCGGCATTCTTCAGAAAGTGGTTTATGGAGGGATATTCCCTGTCCACAAAGGTGACTGCAGGGTAAAGAAGGACCTGGCAGCGGGGCTGCGGGGTTTGTTTATCCCGGCACATCAAAGTCACTACCGTGGCCAGGTTCCCTCCGGCGCTATCACCCATCACCGAAATCCGGGTGGTATCGATGCCCAGGGAGGATCCGTTTCTAAGCAAGCTCTGGAAGGCAGAATAGCAGTCCTTGATAGCTGCTGGGAAGGGGTGATCGGGAGCGAGCCTGTAATCCACTGATACAATAATCTGTCCGGTCATTCTGGCCAGCTTGCTGGCCATGATATGGTATTGTTCCACACTCCCCAGAACAAAACCTCCTCCATGAAAAAACAGGCATGCCGGCTGGTGGCCCTGAAGGCTTTCCCTGGTGGGATAATAAATCCTGACCGGAATTTCCACTTCGTTGAACAGGAGAGTCGTATCCACCAGTTTTTTCTGGGAAGGAGTGAACAGGTTCAACATACAGGGCGCGGGTTCTTTTACGGTACTTTCCTCCATCACACGGGTCATCCTTTTGAGGACCATCAGGGCGGCCGGTTTCAGATAGGTGCCGGGTTCGGCCGTGGCCAGTTTCTCCTTTTTTCTGTCGCTTTTAGGAATATATTTCCCCGGCACCTCCGTGTAGCCACTGAGAAAAAGAGTGAACAGGAATACGGATGCAAGTACTTTTTTCATCAAAAGTCTATTTCGATATGGCTATCAGGCGACTTGCTGTTCTGAAAATCAGCATCCCATCCGTGATGCCCGGAGTGACCAGGGAAACCTCCCCCAATGGAATCTTCTTCAGAAGCTCATATTCCTTTCCGGCTTTCACGATGTACAGATCACCATCCTCGGAAACCAGGTAAAGCTTGCCGTCAGAAGCTACGGGCGAGGCAATAAAACTGGCGGGATTTACAGTTTCCCGGTAAATGATTTCCCCGGTTCTTGCATCAAAACAGCTCAGATTCCCGTTCCACCGGAGGCGATAGAGGAGACTGTCATATACCAGGACCGAACTCATGTAGGCTCCCTGCCTGTTATAATACCAGGCAAAATCTTCTCCCGGCGAATCTTCTCTTGGCGGGTAGGGTATTTCACCCCGGGCACTGTTTTTTACAGCCATTAAAGGAGCCAGGGAACCGTGTGCACTATTAAAAAAGATCAGGTCTTTCCATATGATGGGAGAAGGAACCGGGATATCCCCCCCTCCGGACATGCGCCATATCTCCTCTCCGGTATGCAGGTCATAGGCCCCCCGGTGCTTAAAACCATTAAGCACCACACGGGGCGAACTTCCCTCAAAATAGAGATTGGGAGTGCACCAGGTGGATATTTCATCCCTTTGCTGTTTCCAGACGGTAGCACCACTTTGGAGGTCCAGGACCGCCACAAAAGCGGTATTCAGGGCATCGGCCTGGATGATCACTTTGTCTTGAAATATCAGTGGTGAGCTGCTGAATTCCCACTCGGCTGATTCAACCACATTCCAGGCGGATTTGATCAGGCCAAAATCGCGTTTCCAGAGTAGTTTTCCCTCTACATTGTAGCAATAGAGCCCTTCGGATCCAAAAAAGGCGATAACATGGATCCCGTCAGTGGCTATGGTCGTATTGGCATGCGATGATTTTGGGTGGCGTTTGACCTTCGGAATGCCCTGGCAGGCATCCTGTTCCCAGACCAGCCTGCCGGAACCTTTATCGATGCATAAGACCTTCCATACATGTTCAGAGGAGTCATTTATGGGGGTGATATCTCCATACATCCCCGGCAGATAGCCTTCCCGGTCCTCTTCGCTGACCGCTGTGGTAATAAATACCCGCTTGTCCCAGATAACCGGGCAGGAAAGGCCCAGGCCGGGTACCGGGATGTTCCACTTCACCTGGTAGGAAGATTCGATATGGAAACTATCCGGAAGATGGGCATCATCCAGAAAGCCTGAAGCAAAGAAACCCCGGTAAGACGGCCATTGCCGGTTGGTCTCCATGGCTTCAAAAAAAGAATCCGGGCTATGGATATCTTCCCCGAGCAGGGACTGGGCCCCGGAGTCGAAGAAGAAGGCCAGGGCCAGGCTTGTAATGATCAGATGAAGAACAGTCAGTTTCATGAGTTCTGTATTTGTTAATACATATAAAGTTATGATATTTTAAAAATATGATAACTTTGAGTGTGCAGATAAAGCTCATTCAACCCTCCATAGAGATACTGGATCTCAGGATTGATGAACCCATCACAACGGCCACCGATCTGATCCTGGCGGCCATTTGTTTCTATGCGTTTTTCAGAATCCGCCGGCTGGAAAGTGAAGGGAAAGTGAAATGGTATTTCAAATACTATTTTCTAACGCTCGGACTTGGGGCTACTTTTGGGGGGATCTTAGGCCACGCTTTTCAGTACCGGCTTTCAGAGGAATGGAAACTGGTGTCCTGGGTTCTGACTCTGGGTTCCGTGGCATTGATGGCCCATGCCCTGCTGGAAGTGGCAAGACCGCATGTGAGACCAGGGATTACCAGGTTGATCTCCAGGTTTAACTTACTGGTCTTCCTGATTGCACTCTTCTATACCCTCTGGACCCTGGCATTTTCCCCGGTCAAGTACTATACCATCTTTGGAATGCTGATGGTCGTGGGTTCTCTGAGCTATTATATCTACCACAAGACCGGAAACCGGGCTATGCTGAAACTGATGGGAGCGGTGGGCATTGCTTTTCTCTCTGCCGTCATCTTTAGTTTTGGATGGGGATTGAGCCCCTGGTTCAACCACCAGGACATCAGCCACGTTATTTTAAGTTTCAGTGCTTTCAGTCTCTATAAAGGGGCAGCGCTGATCATGGACGGGCCAATAATCGGTCCCTGAAAGTTAAGGGTTCTCCTTATATTTTACATGTTAGAGTACTAATCCTTCAGTATGGGGCGCCTTCTTGTACTTGCAACACTCTTACTTACCAGCATGCATGGCAGACTTTGCGCACAGCGCTCCATGGTTGCCCATCCCATGGAGTCGGCCATCGTCATTGATGGGATTCATGAACCTGAAAAATGGAGAGGGGCCGATTCTGCAAGCGGTTTTGTGCAAATGGCGCCTCTGCCCGGGGAGCCCTCTTCGCAAACAACGATAGCACATATCGGATATGACAGCATTAATTTATACATCAGTGCACTCCTGTACCAGGAGACGGCAGTACTGGCAAAGGTGATGAACCGGGATATTCTCACAAAGGGAGATGACTGTTTTGTCCTGGTGATTTATCCATATAACGACAATCGCTCGGGATATGGATTCTGGACCAATCCACTGGGAACACAGACCGACTTCAGAATTAACGACGATGGAAAGAGCATTGATGTGAATTGGGATGCGGAGTGGAAGACTGCATCCACAAAGTCCGAATGGGGCTGGACCCTGGAGATGTCTATTCCATTTAGAAGTCTGCGCTTTAAACCGGGAAACGATACCTGGGGACTTAACTTTAGCAGGATATACCTCGCCAATCTGGAGACTACTTACTGGTCGGGCACACTAAGTGATGATTTTAGAGTTTCGCAGGGGGGGAAAGCTCACAGGGATCAGAATTCCATCCTCTGCGAGTAAGCTTTCCCTTTATCCCTATGCAACCATTCGCTATGAAAACAATGAATTTACCGGAGTAAACAAAAGGGTAAGACCGGATGCCGGTGGAGATATTAAATGGCAGATATCCCCCAATTTAACAGCCGATGCTACTATAATTCATGATTTCGCCACTGTGGAAGCAGATCAGGAAAGGATAAATTTGACCCGCTATGAGTTGAATTACCCCGAAAAGCGACTCTTCTTTCAGGAAGGGAACGAGATGTATGGAACCCGGATCAGAACCTTCTATTCCAGGCGCATACAGGATATTATGTACGGAGGCAAGCTAAACGGAAAAGCCGGCAAATATAATTTCAATGCCATGAATGTGCGTTCGTTGCAGATGGACGAGGAGGATGAGGCCCCCTCATTTTTTACCACTGCCAGGGTTAAGCGGGATTTTCTGGGATCAAGCTCCCTTGGTCTCTCCTTGGTGGATAAACGCAATGATTCCAGCTATGTAAGCTCCATAAGCGGGAACTATGTGCTAAACCTGGGTGAGACATGGAAGCTCACCGGACAGTTTGTGGCCATTGTTCCCGGTGATCTGCTTTCGCATTCCGCCTGGTTCATGCGCTTTGCCAAAGAGAATAACTTCTACCACATGCATGTCCGCTATACAGAGATGGGTGAGCACTTCAGGGAGAATATCAACCAGGCTGGATATGTAGTGGATGACGACCGCAGGGAGGTGGACAGCGATCTGAGTTACCGATGGTGGATCCGGAACAAAGTATTCCGCTATATGGAGTTTGAAACCAGGAACAATGTGTTCTGGGCGAGAACTAGCGGGGTGCTCAGAAGCTGGAATATTAACGAATCGGTGGTATTCTACTTCCAAAACCGATTTTCATTAACCTATCTGTACAACAACGAATACAAGCTGTTCGAGAAAGACTACTACAACCATCGACATACCTTTAGCCTGGGTTATAATACAGCTGAATGGAGTCATGCCTTTGCCGAATATTCCTTTGGCCACAATTTTGACCGTGATTTTCAACGGTATTCCCTGGGCGGAAGAATGAAAATCACGTATAAGATGGCTTTGGAGTATGGTGGTGACCTGATCAGGTTCACACCCGATGAAGACCATATGTCTACACTTATCAATGTGCTTTCAGTCGACTATAACTTTACGAGCGATCTCTGGATCAAGTTGTTTGCGCAAAACAGCACCGGAAACAGCAAGATATATATTTATGGACTGGCCGGATGGCGATTCAATCCTCCATTCGGAGCTGTATACCTGATCTACTCTCGTGACCAGGAGGCCGGGATCATGAGCGACCTGGCACAAGCCGATGCCTTTTTTCTGAAGTTCACACTTCCGATTACTGTATTTCGGTAATTGTTGCGTAACTTGAAGGGAACTTAAAAACTTATTAAGATGAAGCGCTCGCAGTATGCTGAAGAACTGTTTCTCTCCGGATTCAATTGTGCCCAATCGGTCCTGTTGTCCTTTGCGGATGACCTGAAATACAGCAAAGAACTGGCCCAGAAAATTGCCGCAGGGTTCGGAGGCGGAATGGGCAAACAGCAGGAGACCTGCGGGGCAGTGACCGGCGCCATCATGGTACTTGGCATGCTGAAGGGAGAAGAGGTGAATAATAACGAGGAATTGAAGGCCGCTGCCTATGGAAGTGTCAAGGAGCTGCATAGCGACTTTTTTGCGGAATATAAAACCACGCAGTGCAGGGAACTGATCGGCTGTGACCTGAATACTCCAGAGGGATCCCGGAAATTCAGGGAAGAGAAGATCATGGAGAATGTTTGTGCCGGATGTATAAAAAAGGCGGTGGAGATTGTGGAAAACCTCACCGCCTGATCCTGGGATATGCCTGTTTACTGTTCTGTTTTCAGTGGATTCGCTGCTTCCCTGTGGAAGCTCTCCTCCAGGGAAGAGATGCTTTCATCTGATTTCAGGAAACTGATTAACTCGGCCAGCTGCTGAGACTGGCTGTCGAGACTCATTTCACCGATCTCCCGGTTGGGGGCTGAACCGTCTCCCGCATAGTGATTGGGAAAGCTGGCATACCACCAGATCCCGGTATATCCATAGGGAATGTCCAGGCGGGCCTGGTCGCTTCCCGACTGAGTGGCAGCACGGTCTGCATGCACCAGGTCGGGCCGGACTGCAAATACCTCGGAGGTTTCGACCTCATCGGCATGTCCCCCGTAATCGGTATTCCGCAGTTTCTCCAGCTCCTGGTCCAATTTGGAGTCATCGGGGCGGAAAAACACCACCGTGTAATCTTTCTGCTTCGCCAGTTGGGTCTGGCAAAAATAGGAGAAGAGGTTGTTATTGCCGCCGTGACCATTTACAATGACGATTTTTTTAATTCCGTTCCGCGACATTTCTTCACAGGTCTCTTCCAGTATTCTCCATACCAGTTCAGCGCTGTAGGCCATGGTGCCGGGCTGGTGCCGGGCTTCAAAAATCTGTCCGAAATAGAACTCCGGGAAAACCAGGGCATATTCCAGTCCTGCTGCCCTGGAAGAGATCTCCCGGGCCAGGATTATATCCGTGGAGAGCGGCAGATGGGCCCCGTGTTTCTCCATGATGCCGGCGGGAAGAATGCAGACTCCTTTGGATAGTTCCACGGCTTTTACAAAATCGGGAGCCGTGAGTTCATTTCACAGGTAGGGGAGCGAACCCTTTTCAGCTTCCTGGGAAAAGGCATTCAATGAGGTCATGCAGAGCATGGCTAAAGTAATAAGGCTATGTTGAAGTTTCATCATTTCTGGTTTTGGTTTTGTGCTTGTCTGCTGCTAATATATTGAATCTATCGGGATTTCAACAGCATTTTCAAGATCATTCATGGCATTGATCAATTTCAGTTTCCGGTACCCGGAAAGGTCCCCGCGGGTGATCCTGCTTTCCACGATCAATCCCGATTTTATCAGGGAGGCTCGCATGGTTCCTGGCAACAGGGGCGTGTCGGAAGTCGCCCATCGCTTTCCGTCCCAGAAAACCACATTGGCATAAAAGCTGTCCGTGATGCATTCATTTTTAACAATCAGGATATCATCGCAATCCCTGCGTTGCCTGAACAGCTTTTCCAGTGCCGAGCGGTTCTCATATTTGTATGGATACTGGATGGAATCTGAATGAACCATTCTGAGCGAGCGAACCAGATGTGGGTGATAGGCTTCATATTCAATGCGCAGGACCTCTTTCTCATAAATTACCCGGCATTTATATGTATTCTGTTCCAGTCCCCGCGGGACCTGGAGAACTTCGGCAAGCCGGGGATGCACCTTCAAACCAAGTGCTTCGGTCCGGGTCCGTTCAAAGCGTTCCTGATGGAATTCCAGATTCATCAGTGTACCTTGAGAAAGCTGTATGGTTTCAATATACCGGGACATATACTTTCTTTAGCATTTCATCATACTCCTGCTCCCAGGAACTTTGATGGGTGATTCCCCCTCCGCTTTTAAACACCAGTTTTTCTCCCTGTTTCTCCATATACCGGATGGCGACTGCTGTATCCAGCTTACTGCCGTCAAAATAGCCAAAAACCCCGGTATAATAACCTCTTTCATAAGTCTCAATCTTCCGGATGATCTCCAGGGTCTTCTTTTTAGGAGCCCCGCAGATGGATCCGGCAGGAAGCAGGCGAAAAAGAATATCTCCCAAATTCCTTTTAAAATTTTCGGGAAGGCGGCCGGTGACCTCAGAACTCATCTGCAGAAGCTCTCCCCGGTGAGTCTTCAGTTTTTCAATGTATTTGAAGCGCTTAACTCTGACCTGGCTGGCTACGGTACTCAGATCGTTCCGGATCAGATCCACAATGGTATGGTGTTCAGCATCTTCCTTGGGATCGGAGGCCAGCAGTTTGTACGCGCCTGGGATCCCGGCATCCATGGTGCCTTTCATGGGGTTGGAAGAGATCTTCCTGTCCAGGATCCTGATAAAACGTTCGGGACTGAATACCACCAGTTTATTCTCCAGGTAAAGTTTATAGGGGGCCCTGCTGTTCGTGAATATTTCAGACAGGGAGTAGTTGCATTCCACTGCTGTGGGCATGGTCAGGTTCAGGAGAAAGGAGTTTCCATAGAGGATATCCTTCATGACCTGTTCAAAGGCCTGATGGTACTGTTGCGGATCGGGTGGGGTCAAAGTCAGTCGTATGTCAGATCCACGGATACTTTTCAGGGAATGATTCACCATCCCCGGCATTTCCAGGAAGAATCCATTGCTGGCAGCTTCTTCCGGAGTACAGACCAGGTTCTCTTCTCCGCTGAAGCTGATCAGGAACACAAAAGGAAGTTCCCTGCCTGCTAATTCGTTGATTTTCCCGATGGTTGTATGACGGTTAAGAACTTCCATGCTGATCCCCCCACAGGGCTACTGCTCCCATTCCAGAGCATTCCGGGCAATGCTGGTGGCATGACTGTCAATGGTGGAATAGAGCGCCAGGATCTCCAGGTGGGTCTTGCTACTTTCAATGGATTCGGCCATGCCTTCCAAAATGCGGTCGTAGTGCTGTTTTTCCAGCTCTCTGGAGAGGGCCCGGTACTCCTTGTGCTTGGCCTTCATTTTTGCGGCAGTCTGTAGATTCGCCTCCTCAAACACCATCAGAGAGCGCTTCAGCTGCTTCTCAATCTTTTCATGAAATACACGGAGCTCTTTTTTGCCCTGGTCGGAGAAATCATAATCCTTTAAGCACCATTTTTCGGCCCGGGTGGCCAGGTTTCCGGAAATGATATCTGCGATTTTCTCAAATTCATTGAGAGAGTACAAGAGCCGGAAGGTCTCTTTTTGTTGTTTGTTGTTCATGGACTCCCTTTTAATTTTTAAAAAATAGGATTTGATGGCATCGGCCAGGAAATTTACCTCCTGCTCGTGAACATATAGCTCGCCCAGTTTAGAGGCATCCTTTTCCAGAAAGGGGAGTTGAATCAGGGAAAACATGGTCCGGACTATCATTCCCATCCGGATGATCTCCTGTTTGGCCAGATTAAGGGCCAGGGAGGGGGTCGAGATCATGCCCGGATCCAGGTACAGGGTGCGGAAGGCATTTTTGCCCTCCTCCTTCTCCCTGCCAGCAATCCAGTCCACGAATCGGGCGACCTGCGGAGTAAAGGGGAGAATCACCAGCATCAGACCCCCGTTGATCAGGGTGTGTGCATTGGCAATCAGCCGTGGCAGGGGGGCTTCCGGAGTCAGCTGTTCCAGGAGGTGACCCAGGCGTACGGTCCATCCCGCAAAGATGAGCACGGAGATCAGTTTAATTAAAATGAAAGCCAGTGCCACTTTTTTTGCCTCCTTATCCGCTCTCATGCTGGCCAGCAGAGCTGTGACCGGCGTGCCCAGGTTGGAACCAAGGAGGAGTGGAATGCAGGCATCCAGTGAGATCAGGCCCTGTGATGCCAGCACAATCATAATTCCGATAAATGCGCTGCTACTCTGGATAATGGCCGTGAACAGGGCCCCCACCAGGATGCCAGGCAAAGGGCTCTCCAGCCGGAGCAGCAAATCGATAAAGGGAGCAAAGTCCCTGAGCGGAGCCATGGCACCGGACATGATCTCCAAGCCGAAAAACAGGAGTCCGAATCCAAAGAGCGAGTATCCCACTGCCCTGAATCTCTCTTTTTTCGAAAATGCCTGAATAAAAAATCCCACGGCCACAAGCAGCAGACTGTATTCGGTGATTTTAAAGGCGATCAGCTGAGCGGTGATGGTAGTGCCAATGGCCCCACCAAGCAGCACCGGAATGCTTTGCCTGAACTGAAGCAACCCGGCATTTACAAAGCTTACCAGCATAACCGATGTTGCACTGCTGCTCTGAATAATGGTCGTAACAAAGGTGCCGATGCCCGCGCCCACGATCCTGTTCCGGGTGACATTTTCCAGGATCGAACGCAATCGTTCACCGGCCGATTGCTGCATTCCCTCACTCATGGAGTGCATCCCGAAAAGGAATAACCCCAGGCCTCCGAACAAGCTGATCAGCAGTATTAAAACCCAGTTTTTCCGGGCGGCTTTGGCCGTGAAGAAAACTTCATTATCGGGGAATCCCTCGGCGATCCTGGCGGAGATTTGATAGCTGCCCGGTTTCGAACCCAGGGTAAGTTTCGTCCTGGCCCGGCCGGAGGAGTCCGTGATAACCAGCATGGGACTGAGCATTGGATTCTCACTCTCCTCCGGCTGTGCCAAAAGACGAAATTCTACCTGTATGCCCTGAACCGGTTGACCCGAGGCATCCGAAACCAGGACCTCAATTGGAGAGCTTAGCGTAGTCCCGCAGATTCCTGATAATACCCCCGGGGAGGAATTTACGGCAGAGAGTGTCAGGGGAGGAAACCATAATTCTTCATGAATGAAGGTGGTGTCCTGAGCCCGGAGGGAGCCTGCCAGCAGAAAAACGCAAACGATATATATCAGAATTCTGTTCAAGCCCGGGAATTGCGTTTATAAATATACGAATCTTGTTTATCACGAGACCAGCTTTTTTTGATACCAGAGGTCGAGTAAGAACCAGATGAGAATTGATATCAGGTAGATAATTATACCTGTAAGAGAAGTGATCATAGAAACTTTCAGTCCGCCCGCCAGCATGGCCGGGGAAACATCTGCGGCTTCCTCGATGGCGGTAAAAGCAGAAAAGAGGCCGATCAACTGTCCCAGGATGCCTGTGATCATGGTAAACAAACCGAGGGATTTTACATACTTCAGCTGGTACCTGAAACCTTCTTTGCTCACTGCCTTTCCGCTGGAAATTGAAAGGACGAAATAGACAGAAACGGCCACGATAATAACCAATAAAATGGTGAGAATACTCATAAACAGAGAACCACCCATAATAAACCATTCTTTCATGATGATAAATTTTAAATGAAACTTAATTACACGACAAAGTTAGCTGGGACAGGGCATACAGCGCAAGGTCGAATCCGGTCCGAAACCTGCATTCTGCCGACATTCGAACTTCCGAGTGTGAATTTTTGCGATATTTAGATGAAATAGCAAATGAAAACCTGGCATCACATATTATTCTGGATTTTTGTTTACACCTCCCTTACCCTGGTTTTTACCAGGTGGACCCATGTGATCGTGGAGGCATTCTTTTTTGTTTCCCTGTTAATGCCCGTCATTATTGCCACCTCCTATTTCTTTAACTATTTCCTGGTTCCCCGTTACCTGTTTAAACGAAGATTCTTCCTGTTCGGTCTTTATACCTTTTATATGCTGGTGGTTTCACTCTGCCTGGAAATGCAGGCAAGTATCCTGACCGTTTTACTGGTAGCGTATTACAATATTAATGAGAACGGCATGCTTATTACAGATGTATTTATCATGGCCGGAACTCTCTATCTGGTCGTACTGGTGATGTCTTTTATCCTGCTGATCAAACACTACCTGATGGATCAAAAAGCGATTGCAGAACTTGAAAAAAAACAAAAACAACTGGACCAGGGTTATTTCACAGTCCGATCAAACCGGCAGACCGCCCAAGTGAAATATGGGGACCTGCTCTACCTGGAAAGCCTGGGGGATTATATTGAATTTCATCTGGCAAACGGGACCAGCATCTCTTCCAAAGAGAAGATCAGTTTTATGGAAAAAAACCTGCCTGAGGGATTTCTCAGGATCCACCGCTCCTTTATTGTTAATCAGTCAAAAATCTCTTCCTTTTCCAGAGAGTTTGTAGTAGTGGGGGATAAGGAGCTGCCTATCAGCCGCAGTTACAAGCAAAAGGTGCTGATCAGGCTGAACGGGAATTAAGCATCCCCGGCTGCTATTCCAAAGCCTTAGACTCTTCCGGGTTCAGTTTCGCCATCCGGGTTACTTTCTCTTTTGTCACGGTATTGGAAGAGAGTACCAGGATGCAGATCACAAACAGGATGAGTTGCTTGGAATCCTGTAAAACGATAAGTCCCACCAGGGAGAACAGGGCCGCTCCCTCGATCACGGCCCAGCGGACAATCATGGCCGACTGAAACTGCTCGAATTTTCTGGCGAAAGAGTCCCCGGCATCGATGGTCTCCATTTTTCGCGAAGAAATGGTATATCCGGCCGGGATGGATACCAGCAGAAACACATTCACGTAGGTGAGGATATCAATTCCCTCCTTAAATTCCGGAATATTCATCTCATTGAGGTAGATGGCCACTACAAAAAACAGAAGCAATCCGGTATTCATGGCATAGAAAATAATTTTCAGGGCACGGTAGGCCACTCTGGGTTGAAACTTCTCACCGATCATCAGCTGGATATTTATACCAAAATTAGTGGAAATGCCCCAGAAATAAAACAGTCCTGGGAATAGCCCGCATATATCCGCAACAAAGATTGGATACTGGAGATTCAGCGCGTTGTGAACCGGAATATGGTAGAGAGGCTTTCGCTGCCTGAAAAATGGATAATCGCAAACAATGCTTTTGCTATGAGGGTAACAACACCATCTTCAGTGCTTTCAAATTTCCAGGGTTGCGTATTATGCCCTGAAAGTGCTTTTACAGCATACTCAACTAAAAATTTAAAATCATCTGTCTTCATTTTTACTCCTTTTATGTTTTTGTCTTGGCGTGTCTTTGCTTGCCG
The DNA here is from genome assembly GCA_029210725.1 of Bacteroidales bacterium. Classification (NCBI taxonomy): domain Bacteria; kingdom Pseudomonadati; phylum Bacteroidota; class Bacteroidia; order Bacteroidales; species Bacteroidales bacterium. The sequence continues at coordinate 27,752 of JARGFM010000005.1, forward strand.
CTAACGGTTGATGGTATGGTGTCGTGCGGGATTACGAAGCGATTTCCTATCAGTTTACACCGACCTTTTTTACGAGCCACAAACTCTCGTAAACCGCTGAAACCCGCATGCACTATACCATTTGTTGTGCTTTCGTGCTTATTTTTATATTAATCTGTTTTGTCATTTATCAAATGTCCACTTTTTATAGTTTCAAGCAATTTATTCATAAATCGAGACGCAGGTGCACCATCTATAATAGCATGGTCAAATGATGCGGTCAAACAAAGATGCTCTCTTGAAACAAATTTCCTATTTATCTCCACAACTTTGCTTCCAATACTCCCCACAGTTATTAGTACTGTTGCACTTCCATGCGGTATAAACCATACAGCTTCTTTACTAAACATTCCAACAGAAGTCACGGCGACTTTACCATAACTTTTTGACATTCTTATATTTTTATCAGCAATCCTAATAAATGTTTTTAATAAAAAAGTCGGTATTAGATTAAGCCAAGTCTTCCCAGATAAACTTCCAAGCTTATCACTTATCTGTTCTTTTGCTGTCTTTATTTCTGTCTGAATTTGATTAGGTGATTTTTCCTGTGCTCTTTTTATTCCTATCGGTTCGGGGACTTTTTCTCCTTGTATATCTCGTTCGACTAAAACACTAATGGTAATATCTTCAAGTACAATAAGTTTACGACCTTTAATAAAAGAATTAAATTCGGGATATTCTTTTATTGTCTGAGCTAAGCAGGATACAATATATGCCGTTAGTGACAGTTTTTTTCCAGTCTTTTCAAATTGCCTTGTTATTTTTTTTCGAGGTTCTGTAATATCAACCTCCGAGAAACTATGGATTGTATTTTTCTCTTTCGTAACAGTTGCAGATGCAATTACTGCTCGTCTGTTACATGTTAATGGCAAACTTTTATATCCCTTATCTTTAATCATTTGATTCTATTCTCATTATAATGTAGTTGTCTCCCAGCATGAACATAGTAGCAAACAAATATTGTAGTGCTTACTGAATACAAGTTAAGAAGATAAAATCAATGGGGTTTATTCTGGATTACGATTATCCGGAGGATTATTGATTTTGCTGAGCTTGCTCAGGCAGACTCAGGAGCCCGCAAGTGCGAACTGGAATTGGAATTAGTGATAAAAAGTTCAGAATGCTTGCGTTCTGGGACAGAGAGAAATGCAGGTGAAATAATAAAAAAAGCAGCTACACGTTTTATTGTGTAACTGCCTCATATTCAAGGTGAACGAGAGAGGAGTCGAACCCCCAACCTCCTGATCCGTAGTCAGGTGCTCTATCCAGTTGAGCTACTCGTCCGGTACGGGAGTGCAAATTTAATCATTTCCCTATAATTTCAAAACTCTTTTACCGTTGAAGATATAGTAAATTTGACTTAAAATGTACAGATGAAAAAGCTGCTGAAGATACTGGTAATCACCCTGGGAGTGATTCTCGTTTTGTTGATTGTGACTCCGATTCTTTTCAAGTCGAAAATTGAAGCGGAGGTCAAGGAGAAGGTGAACGAGGAGGTTCATGCCCGGGTGGACTGGTCCAGGTTCAGTCTTTCTTTCTTCCGGGGCTTTCCCGACCTGAGCATTAATCTGCACCAGGTATCGGTGGTGGGGGTGGAGGCCTTCGAGGGGGATACCCTTGCCGGGCTTCAGCGTTTTGAATTGCGGGTGAATCCTTTCAGTGCCATCCGGAAGGATATAGTGCTAAAATCCATTCTTGTGGAACGTCCGCTGATCAATGCCATCGTGCTGGAGGATGGATCGGCCAACTGGGATATCAGCGCTGCGGCCATCGAGGAGGAGGATGAAGCTGAGGAAAGTGCTGAAGCCTCTTCCTTGTCTGTCTCCCTGAAGCGTTTTGCGATTACAGACGGACGTATTTACTATCTCGACGAGACCGTTGATATGGAAACTTCCCTGGAGGGCTTTCAGATGGAACTGCGGGGGGACCTTTCCATGGAGCAGACAGAATTAATCATATCCGGCGGTATTGACAGGATCAATGCAAAGATGGATGGGATCCGCTATCTCCGGGATGGGGTCTTTAAGCTGGATCTGATTGTGGCTGCCAACCTGGCGGAAAACAGGTACAGCCTGAAAGAGAACCTGATTAGCCTGAACGGTCTTACGCTGGGCGTGGAGGGTGATGTGCTTTTGCTGGACGATGATGCCATGGAACTGGATCTGAAGTTCTTCTCGCGTGAGACTACTTTTAAAACGCTTCTTTCCCTGGTCCCGGCCATTTATCTGCAGGATTTCGAGAGCCTGAAGACCAGCGGGACTCTGCAACTGGATGGAACAGTAAGTGGAGTAATGAAAGACTCTATTCTTCCCGATGCTACATTGAACCTGCAGGTCAGGGACGGCTATTTCTCCTATCCGGATCTCCCCAGGGATGTTTCCGATGTCCGGATATCCCTGATGGTGGATTACAGGGGAGCCGACATGGACAAGACCCTGGTCGATCTCCAGAACTTTCATCTCTTGCTGGGTGGGAATCCATTTGATTTAAGCATGCAGGTCGATCATCCAATCAGTGATATGCATGTGGCCGGTAAAGCCATTGGCAGCATTGACTTTGCCTCGCTGCAGGACATAGTTCCCATGAAAGATATGAGTCTCGGCGGCAGGCTTGAAGCGGATCTCAGGTGGGATACAAGAATGTCATACATAGAGAATGAAAATTTTGAGGAAGTGGACCTTGATGGTTCCCTGCTGATAGAGGGAATGCTGCTGGAGGCCCCTGAGCTCCCGGTGCCTTTGGTGCTGGAGACAATGAACATGTTGTTCAGTCCCAGGATTGTTGAGCTTACGTCCCTGGATTTGAAGATGGGGGCCTCCGATCTTCATATAAAGGGCGAACTGGTGAATTTCATCCCCTACGTTTTTGACGGTCAGACCATATCGGGCCGACTGGCCGTAAGATCTGCGCTTCTGGATGCCAATGAGCTTATGCCTGAGCTGGAGGAGACTGCTGAGATGGACCAGGTAAGCGGCGATACCCTGGTCCCTGTGCTGCCTGATTCCCTGGCTGAGCCGATAAGGGTGAGAATTCCGGAAAATATGGACCTTGCCATGAGCGTGGATATGCGCCGGGTGGAGTATGCCAAAATTCTATTTGAAAATATCAAGGGAGAGATGCACCTGAAGGAAGGTGTGGCGGGAATGGATCCATTGCGGATGGATCTGCTGGAGGGGAGTATGCTCACATCGGGATGGCTTGATACGCGCGGTGAGTATGCCGAAGCGGATTTCACGGTGGATATGAAAAACGTGGATATTCCTGCTGCCTACAAAACCTTCGTGTCTGTGGGGAAGCTGGCTCCCATTGCCAGATACTTCAGGGGGAAAGCAAATGTGGATATGGAATTCCATTCGCTGATGGACGTAAGCTTTGCTCCACTCTACGAATCTATGAATGCAAAAGGACAGGCAAAAACAGAGGGCCTTCAGTTTTACAACATGGCGGAATTTTTACCCCTGACGGAGATCCTGAAAAATGAGAAATTCAATGAGATGGCACCGGATGAGGTTTATGTTGGGTTCACCGTAAAGGAGGGAAGGGTGATATTCAATCCCTTCACCATGGATTTCTATGATTCAGAAATGACCGTTTCCGGCTCTCACGGGATTGATCTGAGCATGGACTATACCCTGGATATGAAGATTGCCAGAACAGACCTGGGCAGTGGGGCCAATGAAATGTTCCAGGGCATGACCCTGCTTGCTGCCGGCGCAGGTCTGAAGATTCCACAATCAGATTATATCAAAGTTCTGGCCCGTATAGAAGGAACATTCAATCATCCGAAACTGAGCACCGACCTGAGCGGGAATATGAAATCGGCAGGGGAAACGATTCAGGAAGCCTTGGAAGAAAAGGTCACCGGGGAGATAAAGAAGGTGGAAGAGGAGATCCGGGAGGAAGCCGAAAAATTAATTACCGATGCCGAAACAGAGGCTGCCAGGCTGATTGAAGAGGCCAGGAAGGCTGGTGAAGCGTTGATGAAGGAGGCGGAGCTTCAGGGTGAGAAGCTGATGGAAGAGGCTGGCAGCAATCCCTTGAAACAGGTGGCTGCAAAATCGGCAGCCGGGGAACTGAAACGTCAGGCTGAAAAGCAGTCCGCCAGCCTGGTGAGTGAAGCTGAGCTGAAAGCAGCAGCTCTTATTCAGAAAGCCCGCGAAGAAGCCGGCAGAATTTAGTTTTTCCGCCATACAAAAAAAACAGGCTGCCTCTATCGAAACAGCCTGTTGGTTTTTTTGTGAGTCGTATCTAGAATCTTTTCTCTTTGATACGTGCTTTTTTACCCGTCAGATCACGGAAGTAGAAGATACGGGCCCTTCTTACCCGGCCATGCTTATTGATGTCAATTTTATCGATAAAGGGGGAAGCAGAAGGGAAGATCCTTTCCACACCGATATTCCCCGACATCTTACGAACCGTAAAAGTCTCGGTATTTCCTTTTCCCCGTCTCTGGATCACAACTCCCCTGAACTGCTGAATACGCTCTTTGTTTCCCTCCTTGATCTTATAGTGAACAGTGATGGTATCACCCGCACTAAATTTGGGAAGTTCCCTTTCAGCAGCATATTCCTGGTCAACAACCTTCATTAAATCCATGATTCTATTTCTTTATTATATTCTATGCTTCGATTTAACAGGTCGCAAAAGTACAAAAAAAATCCAGTTAATAATAAAATATTCCCCGTTTTATTAACAGCCCTGTTTTATTAATGGGCATCCCCCTGCGGGGCCCTTAATTTCTTGCCGGCATCCTTTACAACCACAGATTTCCACTGTTCGGAATAACCGGGCTGATCCGGACTCAGCGGATAGCCATCTTTGCTGCGGAGAAACTGACCATTCTCCTCCTTTTTGATATTCCCGTCAATGTATTTAACAAGCAGGAACTGTCCCAGCTCCTTGTATCGTTTAACGGTATAATCCCCCATATTCACCGAGTAATTGGTGACAAATTCCCGGGCCACTTCCGGGTTGGTTTCATTCAGGACGGCAGCAGCAGCATCTATGGCTGCAATTTCCGTGATAAACTTCTCTTCCAGCTCCGCCTGTACTTTCCAGACATCTTCCATCATTACATTGTATCTCAGATAGCTGAAGTTGGAGACAAAGCTGAAGGCCCAGAAGGCGGCTGTTTCTGAATAGGTGAGCAGATCGCCGTTCCCTACAGCATATGATTCGGGAACGCGGGTCATACCGCAATACATGGGAACATAAGTGGTGGCTGCAGCATCATCTATGCCGAACCACAGAATTCCTCCCAGCCAGTCGGGTTTCATGGGCCTGCTTTCGGCCACAAAAGAGAAACCTGTCTGCTGGGTGGCCGTGGCACGTTCATTCACATACATTTTTCCATCATATTCCCAGGTGAGCGGACGCCAGCGATAGGGGAGACCAAAAGGTCCGGCTCCGGCATCTTTGCTCATATCCAGTTCCGTTCCCTCCAGGTGGTCTCTCATAAAGTCCATCAGGTCCTTGTTGGAAAGTTTCCGCTTGGGTTTGATAAAGAGCGGCATCCTGTTATCCAGATCTTCTCCCTTTACATAATCAAAGTACTGGTCCATGTCGTCGTTTATATCTTTGAAAAAGGACCATACCCGCAGATCGCAAAACCTGGCACCACCAAAATCGACAGGTGCGTAGGTGTCAGAAAAACTGAAGTCCTCATCGCTACCTTCATAGTAGCCCATTTCACGGGCAAAGGAGATCACGTCGGGTGCATAAATACAGTTTTCCGGATCATCCAGGGGAAACTGCCGGATCCTGGCCTGATTGGCATGGCCCGACACGTATCCGTCCGGAATCCTTACGGCCACCCAGACGGCCCCTTTATTTTTGTTGTAGGTCTTACCGTTTTCAGTTGCCATCTTCATCCCTTTGCCAATAAGTTCCATAATCCAGACCTCGTTGGCGTCTGCGATGGAGAAGGATTCCCCGGAACTGGCATACCCGTGTTCAGCGACCAGATCGCCCATGATTTTAATGGCTTCCCTGGCCGTTCTGGCCCTCTGCAGGGTGATATAAATCAGGCTGCCGTAATCGATGATCCCGGTGGAATCGCGAAGTTCCCCCCTTCCTCCATAAGTGGTTTCCCCGATAGCCACCTGGTGCTCGTTCATATTTCCGACCACGGAAAAGGTGTGAGAAAGCTGGGGGATCCTACCCAGAAATTTATTGGTATCCCACTCGTAGACATCCAGCATGGTGCCCGGGGGATAGTCTGCCGCCGGTCTGAAGTATAATTCTCCATAAAGTACATGGGCATCTGCAGCGTAGGTGATCATGGTCGTGCCGTTCACCGATGCGCCGGGAGTAACCAGGAAATTGGTACATGCCAAAATGTTGCTGCTCCAGATGGCCAGTGCAAGTATCGCGCTAAAAACATGTTTCTTACTCATATTCATTCTTTTGGTTATAAGACTTAATCATTCACACCGAAGCGATGCGCCTGCAAGATTTCATTTTTCTGTCAAACTACCAACACAAGGTATCGAATAACATGGTTTATCGGAAAAAAACAAAAAAAAAGGAAGGAATATTAAAAGATATATTAATATGAACACCCCTGCATATATCAAAGAGGTTCTTCATAAATAACCTGATAATATGAATACACCCCCTTAAATATGGGGGTGTAATGTCCAATTATCATATTAAACATAATTTAACGTAAATTATATATAAATATGGTTGCAGCAAGAGCGAAAGTGATTATCTTTGTGGCATATTATTTGTATCAAATCAGTAAAAGATATATAGGGTAGTTTAGTTGGTAGTTTTAGTTAGTGTTGTAGAAAAGGGTCAATCGCCAGGTTGAACCCTTTTCTTTTGTCAGAAGATGTACGTCAGCAATTCTTCTCTTTCCCGATCAGATAAGCCATAATTGGTTCCTTCCGCTCTGTTTCGGTTCATCAGACTCAGGATCTCCTCTTTCCTGGACTTATCAATTCCTGCTTCCTGGCATTTAACCGGACTTCCGAGCGACCTGAAAAAGGACTCCAGGGCGCTGATTGTATCATCCGCGGAGCTGACTCCAAATAGTTCGCGGCCCAGTTGAAGAATCCGCCCCCCGGCTCTCTCTTTCATCAATTTCATCCAGGCCGGGTAGATAATCGACAGGGTGGCGCCATGGGGCGTATCATACAAAAAGGAGAGTATATGACCCAGCGCATGCACGCCCCAGTCGCCCGATGCCCTTCCATACAGGGTGATATTGTTCAGGGCGTTGGTGGCTGCCCACATAATTCTGGCCCGCAGTTCATATGATTCCAGATCCTTCATCAGGGAAGGACCAAACTCCAGGGCTTCCTGAATGACTGAAATAACAAATCGATCGGAAAGGGTGGCTTCTCCTTTGCCAAACCAGGCTTCCAGGGAATGGGCCACCAGGTCCGCAATCCCGTAGGCGGTGTAGTTGGCCGGCACCGATTGGGTATAGGAAGGATCCAGGAAGGAGTGAACGGGGTAGATCAGTTCGTTTCTATAGCCGATTTTTTCTTTCGTTGCCTCATTCTGCAGAACCGCAACGGCATTCATCTCTGTCCCGGTCGCTGCAAGGGTCAGAACCGCAAGCAGAGGTTTGGCCGTAAGGGGCGCATACTTGCCGGTCATTAGTTCCCAAACATCACATTCCTCGGCGATGCAGATGGCTATGATCTTTGCGGAGTCGATCACACTTCCTCCCCCGACAGCCACCACCATATCTACTCCGGCTTCCACTCCAATCCTGGTTGCTTCCATCACATCTTCCACTCTGGGATTGGGTTTAATTCCATTAAATTCAGTGATATCAATACCCTGGTTTTTCAGTTGCTCCAGGGTATCCCGGTAGCTGCCGTTCCGGAGCACAGAACCGCCCCCATAAACAAGCAGGGCCTTTTTCCCAAGCTTTGCCGCACCGGGCCCAAGTTCTTTGACCACATTTTTTCCAAAATGGAGTTTCACCGGATTATAAGCGATAAAATTGTACATAGCAAGATGTTTTAGATGTTATAAATTGTGCCTGCCGACAGGTCCTTCCTTCCGCCGCTTACGCTGGCCAGGCAGTTGATCTCTCCCCGGATCCTCAGAACTCCGAGCAGGGCAAAAATAAGCGCCTCTTTATAGTGGATCAATTTCTCTTCAGGGATCACCAGGGATGTGCCTGTCAGTTTCTTTAACCGTTCAAGCAGCATAAGGTTCAGTGTTCCGCCCCCGGTTATCAGGAGAGACTTTATCCCTGCCTCATGGATGTTCCTGGAAATTTGATAGGCAATATGCTCCAGCACGGTGGCCATAATATCTTTGGCGGCCAGATTGCCGGGCCGAATAAAAGGAAGGAATTGTTCCAGGAACCACTCCCTTCCCAGGGATCGGGGTCCGCTTTTTGAGTAGAAATCCAGGCCGTTCAACTTCTCTAGCAGCTCCTTATGCACCTGTCCCGAACGGGCCATCTCCCCATCCCTGTCAAAGGGCAGTCCTTCCATGGCGGCTATATGGTTGAGTGCCATATTGGCGGGGCAGAGATCATAAGCGATCCGCTCCCCCCGACTGTTTTCGAAGGAGATATTGGCAAATCCTCCCAGGTTCAGACAGCCTTCATACTCGTGAAAGAGCAAGCTGTCGCCCAGGGGAACCAGGGGAGCTCCCTGTCCTCCCTGGGCCACATCCTCGCTCCGGAAATCATTGATTACCGGGATTCCTGTCTGGTCGGCCATAATCCTGCCATTTCCTGCCTGGAAGGTAATCCCCCGCTTTGGTTCGTGCAGGATCGTATGTCCGTGTGAAGAAATGTATTGCGGGAACAGCCCCGTCTTTCTGTGAAAGACAGAGAGCAGCCGGGCATAGTGATGGCCCAGTTCCAGATCGAGTTCATCGATGTTCTTTTTGCTCCATTTACAGGCTTGTTCCAGTTTACAATAAAGCTCCTCCGGGTAAGGAAAGGTTTCGGCCTCCAAAATCCTGAAATCCCACAAGCCATCCTTCCATATCAGATCGCAGCATGCCAGGTCGACCCCATCCATGGATGACCCTGACATTAATCCCGTAACCCGGTAAGTCTTTTTCATGAATTATTTTTTACCATTCAAAAGTAGTCTGAAAGAGCTTAACATTTCCCTTTTGGTCGCTTACATACAGTTCCAGTTCGTGAAGCGTTCCTTTGGCAATTCGCTCCGGGTCAAATCTGTAGATAAGGAGTTCGTTCTTCGGATCATATTCGAACAAGGCCCAATGCGTATCAATATAGCCCTCGTATCTGCCGATACCAGACAATTCATCGCGGATGGTGAAGCGAAGCTCTTCATTGCCAGAATAATCGATTCCATGGTTCTTATGAGGGATGATTTCGGGAGAAACAGAGTCGATTGCCACACTGAATACCCCGAACTTTTTAAGTCTGGCTACCATGGCACCATCTCTGTATTCGCCGCCTGCCGACTCAAATTTCCCTTCATCGTTGACGGTAATGAACAACAGTTTGTTTCGAAGCCCGGGATCAACTTCGGGACTGTCCACAGAAAGGGTATAGGAGGAGTGTACCGGTACCTCTTTATTGCCAAGGTGATACAGGGGACTGAGTGTTCCCTCTTTCTGAGGGGACATATGGAAGCTGAAGTCGATATCCTGGTAAAGGGCGTTGGCCGGAATCTCTACCCGCACCGGGCCCCTGTCAAAGCGGTTGACCCTGTCAGATTTCAGGGTGGACACGTAGATGGAGTCTTTGCCCGCAGGGGCAGGCCTGTCTTCAGCTCCCTGAAGGGTAAACTCCAGAACGGAGCTGTTTCCGACCACATCGGTGGCCACGATCCTGAAGGGGTAGGTCCTGGGCTCATTTACCACCAGGGCCTGGTTATCCGCTGATTTATTGTAGATTCTAAGCCTGTCGTTGGGGAGACGATGAAGACGGTGTGCCCTGATTCCCGATCTGATCAGTTCCCGGTAATCGATGTGTGCATTGATGTACCTGGTTTCCGAGAAGGCGAATTCGTCCATCGCATGGCTGTATTTGAGCTTATTGTCCACAAACATCTCCAGGGTATACACGCCGCACCTGTTGGAAGCCCCATCCAGATAATCAAAGACCTCAACACTGATACCCAGATTTCCATAAGCCGAAATACCGGTGCCGTAAGGGATGGTGTAAACTCCATTGTCCCTCACAATGCGGCTCGAAAACTTTTCAGTTTGATTGTTTACATAACTCTGGCTATCCATGGGATACAAATGAAGCGAATAGAACCTTGGAGCCGTCTGGTCCCTGATATCAAAGTTGTATTTGAGCACATTCACGGGATGCTGGTTGGCCGAGCTGCGGATCTCAAAATGAAGATGGGGCCCTGAGCAGCTGCCTGAGTTTCCTGAAAAGGCTATTAATTGCCCTTTTTTCAATGGAAAGGTCTCTCCGCTCAGGTAAAGATCTACTGTATGGGACTGCTGCCTGTACTGCATGCGGGTTACATAAGTGGCTATATCGTCCCGGAACCTGTCCAGGTGCCCGTACACAGAAGTGAAGCCATTTGGGTGGCTGATGTAGATGGATTTCCCGTAACCGTTGGCTTGAACCTTGATCCTCGAGATGTATCCTTCATCCACGGAAAACACCTGGTGGCCGGTTTTCCCCTGTGTTTTAATATCAATCCCCGAATGGAAATGATCACTCCGGATCTCCCCAAAATTACCGGAGAGGTACAGGGGGATCTTCAGGGGAGGATGGAAGCTTATTCCATCCTGTCCGATGCTGTAAAGCATAAGGAATTGTAACAAAATCAGGGTAATGGCTCTGGACATCATTATCTCGGGGATCTTAAAATTTCAAAACTATGCTTTTATTTTTAAGCTCAACAGTTTCGGAATTGAAAGTTTTAAACGGATCAAAATAATTCTATATTTGTATTATATATCTCTGTTGAATGAGTGCTGAACAGACCGAAATACTTGAAGGAATCAGGAAGAAAATTCAATCGGCAAAAGTCCGCTTGCAGGAACAACTGGACGAAAATGTCCGCTTGAAAACACAGAATGAGCATCTTCAGAAATCGGTTCAGCAAAAACAGTCAGTAATTAATGAATTGGAACAAAAAAACCAGAAATTGTCTCTGTTAAAAGGGATTCTGGCCGATGGTGAAGATTCACAGGATGCCAGGATACAGATAAATAGAATTGTGCGGGAGATTGACAAGTGTATTGCTCTATTAAACAGATAGGACGGGGATGACGGAAGATATGCTTTCTATAAAGGTTCAGATTGCTGAACGTTTTTATCCCCTGAAGATAAAACGCCGGGATGAAGAGAAAATACGGCAGGCGGCCAGAATGATTAATGATAAAGTACTGCAGTATAAACAGAGATATACAGATAAAGATACGCAGGATTTTATGGCCATGGCTACTCTTCAGTTTGTTATAAACCTGATCGATTGCGAACAACAACAAAATGTTGTATCTTTGGAAGAGGAGTTGGGGAATTTGAGTAGTGAGCTGGATGAGTTATTGAAATAGAGTAAGACGTTCTTATACATATTAATGAGTTTGCCCGCATTGTTTCTTCAATTATTTTTTGAACTCAACATTTATCATATTGGAGCAAAGCTCAGATTAAGAAAAGCAGGCCAAAATTCCGGTTCGCCGGGATACTGAAGTATTCAGTCATTGGACACTTGATATGATCTGGCAGTTCCACCCGTGTTTTATGGGGTTTAATAAAATTTTGAGGGAATGTGCGGGTTTTTTTATTTTCTAAAATGAACTAGATATGGAACTGTTAACGCATTTATTGATGCTGCAGTCGTCCATGGTCATGTATCTTGTTATAGGAGGTGCTTCACTGTTATTGGGAGTGGGAGCTGGCTTCGTCCTTGTTGGTGTAATTACCAGAAGAAAGAGCTCCAGGATGCTCAAAGAGGCAGAAGGTGAAGCAGAAATGATTAAGCAACAGAAGATACTGCAGGCCAAGGAGAAGTTTCTTCAGCTAAAGGAAGAACACGAGAAGCTCATCAATGAGAAGAATGGAAAGCTGAATCAGCTAGAGAATGAAGTAAAACAAAAAGAGTTTTCTGCCAGCCAGAAATATGAGGATATTCAACGGAAGAGGAAGGAGGTAGATGCTATTCGGGAAAATCTGAATGTTCAGCTGGAGCTTATTGAAAAGAAAAAAGAAGAACTGGAAAAATCCCACCGCAGGCAGGTGGAGCAACTGGAGACCATATCGGGTCTTTCAGCCGAAGAGGCAAAAGAGCAACTGGTTGAATCTCTGAAAGAGGAGGCCAGGACAGAGGCCATGTCACTGATCAATGAGATCGTTGATGAAGCCAAGATGACTGCGAACAAGGAGGCAAAGAATATCGTTATCAAAACCATTCAGAGGGTGGCCAGTGAAACGGCCATTGAGAATGCTGTGACGGTCTTTCATATCGAATCGGATGAGCTTAAGGGCAGGATTATAGGAAGGGAAGGAAGAAATATCCGTGCCCTGGAGGCTGCCACGGGTGTGGAGGTGATTGTGGATGATACTCCTGAAGCCATCATTCTTTCTGCCTTCGACCCTGTCAGAAGGGAAGTGGCCAGGCTATCCTTGCACCAGCTGGTTACCGATGGACGTATTCATCCGGCCAGGATTGAGGAGGTAGTGGCCAAAACCCGGAAACAGATCGAGGAGGAGATCATTGAAGTCGGAAAGCGCACAGCCATTGATCTGGGGATTCATGGCCTGCACCCGGAACTTACCCGTATGGTGGGAAAGATGAAATACCGCTCATCCTATGGGCAAAACCTCTTGCAGCACTCCCGGGAAGTTGCAAATCTCTGTGCCATTATGGCAACGGAACTCGGTTTGAATGCCAAACTGGCCCGGAGGGCTGGTTTGTTGCATGATATTGGGAAGGTGCCCGATGATGAGCCTGAGATTCCCCATGCAGTTTATGGAATGAAGGTGGCTGAGAAATACAAGGAGAAACCGGAAGTATGCAATGCCATCGGATCGCATCATGATGAAGTGGAGATGACCACACTTCTTGCACCCATTGTACAGGTTTGTGATGCCATATCAGGGGCCCGACCGGGCGCCCGACGTGAAGTGGTAGAGTCTTATATCAAGCGTTTGAAGGAACTGGAGGCCATGGCCCTTTCCTATCCTGGTGTTTTGAAAACCTATGCCATTCAGGCAGGCAGAGAGCTAAGGGTAATTGTGGGCAGTGAAAAAGTAACAGATAAGGATGCGGAGAGCCTTTCCTTTGATATTGCCAGGAAAATTCAGGATGAAATGACCTACCCTGGACAGGTAAAAGTGACTGTTATTCGTGAAACACGTGCCATAAGTTACGCCAAATAGTGAAAAAAGTTCTTGTTACGGGTACAGCGGGTTTTATTGGGTTTCATCTGGCCAGGAAACTGGTGGAACAGGGATTCCATGTAACCGGGCTGGATATCATCAATGACTATTACGATGTGGGGCTGAAATATGACCGGCTGGAGCTGTCCGGGATAGCACGCAGCAGTATTGCCTATAACCAGGAAGTAACAAGCAGTAATTCTGATAATTATCAGTTCATCCAGTTAAAACTGGAGGACCGCGATGCCCTTTTCGATTTGTTCGCCAGGCATCAATTTGATGTCGTGGTGAACCTGGCCGCCCAGGCAGGTGTGCGCTATAGCCTTACCCACCCTCAGGCCTATGTGGATAGTAATATCACCGGTTTTCTGAATATCCTGGAAGCATGCAGGCATCATCCCGTTGAGAACCTGATCTATGCCAGCAGTTCGAGCGTTTACGGGCTGAATAAGAACATGCCGTTTTCTGTGAGTTCCAATGTGGATCACCCCGTGAGTCTCTATGCCGCCAGTAAGAAGAGCAACGAGCTGATGGCCCATACCTACAGTCATCTCTTTGGAGTGCCCAGCATAGGCTTACGCTTTTTTACGGTTTACGGTCCCTGGGGCAGACCCGACATGGCCCTGTTTCTCTTTACAAGAGCGATCCTGGCCGGCGAGCCGATCCAGGTGTTTAACCATGGAATGATGGAACGGGACTTCACCTATGTGGATGATATTGTGGGCGGGATCGAAAGAATGGTCAGCCTGGGTCATGTAAAGGGGGAGGGGTGGAAGCCTGAAACTCCGGATCCTTCATTCTCCTCAGCACCCTACAAGATCCATAACATCGGGAACAGCAGCCCCGTTAAATTGATTGCCTTTATTGAGGCCATTGAGAAAGCACTGGGGAAAAAGGCTGAATGGCAAATGATGCCCATTCAGCCCGGGGATGTGGAAAAGACCTGGGCCGATGTCACTTCCTTAAGGAGAGATTATAACTACAATCCGGACACCCCGGTGGAAACCGGAATCCAACGGTTTATTGCCTGGTACAGGATGTATTACAAAGTATAGGGCCGGGGAAATCACTTACCGGGGTGAAGTAAGTTCTTCAGCGATTGAGCTTTATCTGTCTGTCCCGACCGTTCGTAGGCAAATTGCAGGTTGATAATTAACCTTTCAATAAGTTCAATTCCGGAGCAGGGAGAGAAGTAATACTCCTTTTCTTCAATCTTCAGATGACGCAGGAAGTGTTTCAGCTCCTTCAAGCCCAATACCGATCCCTTATCCGAGGGATTGATATAGAAGAGGATGTTGTTTGGATCTTCATGGTAGTCCGGATCGTAATAGCACAGAACGAAGTTCCTGGGCAGATTCACCCCGTAGATCGGCAGGTTCAGTCTCCTGGCCAGCTCCGCATAGATCAGTCCCAGCAATACCGGGCTCCCCTTATAAGTATCCATCACATGATTGATCAGATAAAGTTGCGGAGAGTGTGCCTTCTTCAGACTTTTATCGAACTTATGAATCTCGTAGAGAAAATAGTTGATCACCTTTACTTTTTCAAGGGCAGTCAGCTCGTTATTCAGCTCCAGCCAGATATCTTTTTTTATCTTCTCCATTTTCCTGTTCAAAAGCTCATATTCCAGTTCAGGATACTGGAAACGTGCCACCAGGAAGGCCCCGTAAAGCAGGTCGTTGCCACCACCTGATCTCCAGTTGTTCATTCCTCTTTCCAGAGAATTAAACTGGATTTTCCGTATCACATCTTCAATCCGAATCTGCAAATCGGATTTAAGCGTGATTTCCCATCTTTTCTCCAGGGGAGCGACCACTGCTTCGCCAAGCTCTATCAGGCGATTCGATACATTGTCAAATACGAGTTTATCAGGATCTTCCAGAAGACTGATCAGGGCTTCCAGCTCTTTATGTCCGTTTTCAGTCATCCGGAAGCAGTTTTTCCAGGACCATGCGAATCAATGCATCAACGGCCCCGTGATAGTCCTCCAGAAACTCAAGGGATATGCGGTTTGCAATTGCGACACAAATGGTAATGGCCTGGTGGTTCAAAAAAGCAGATAAAGCATAAAGCGCTGAACTTTCCATCTCAAAATTATTGATGCGCATGCCTTCAAACCGGAAGGTGTTGATTTTTGAAACCAGTTCTGGGTCAAAAGGGGAAAGCCGGATACTCCTGAGCTGCGGCGCATAAAACCCGGGAGTGGAGAGGGTGATCCCGGATAGCACCCCGGGTCCGGACAGCAGCTTGTGCAACTTCTCTGAGCCTTTGATAAAGTAGGGTTCGGCCAGGGTGCTTTTCCATGAGGTGTGATCTCTGAAGGAGTCGGACAGGGAGAGCAGGTTATGCTCATCGGGATCCCTGTAGAAGTGGTAAAGCCCGTCAAATCCCCCGGCCACCCTGGTGAGGATCTGTCCACCGGGAGCGATATCGGCATGAAGTGCTCCGCTGGTCCCGATCCGGATCAGGTTCAGACTCTTTTTCCGTACCCGGGGGATGCGCCGGTCCAGATCCACATTTACCAGGGCATCCAGCTCATTCAGGACAATATCTATGTTATCAATCCCAATACCTGTGGAGAGTACGGTCACTCTTTTACCCCGGTAACTGCCTGTATGGGTAACAAATTCCCGGTTACCTTTCTCCAGCTCAATATGGTCGAAATGCGCCGAAACCATAGAAACCCTTCCGGGATCACCCACAAGGATCACATGATCGGCTATATCCTCAGGCAGTAGCTTCAGGTGGTAAATACTTCCATCCGGATTCAGGATCAGATCTGTACGGGAAATCGGATTCATACACGCTGCTATTTCGCTTATTCCATAAAAATAGTGTATTTTTACAGCTGCTTTGAAAATACTTACTCACAAACAAAACACCATAATATGAAAAGAGCTCAATACTTAATTATTAGCGTGGTAGCCATCGTGGTACTGCTGCTTATATTCGGAAGTCAGATGTTTTATGTTCTGAAACCGGGTGAGCGTGGCGTGGTTTTTAAGAAATTCGGAATGGGACTGGATAAGGATAATATCTATATTCCCGGATTTCATGTAATTGCTCCATGGAATGACCTGATACGCTACGATGTCAAGGAACAAAAGATTGAAGAGACCATGGATGTACTGGATAAAGGCGGACTGTCCATCAATGTGGATGTGACCCTTATTTTTAATCCTTTTTATGAAAGAATCGGTTATCTGCATGAAAACATCGGAGCCAATTATGTATCCGTTATGGTGATCCCCAACGTGCGATCGGCCGTTCGGGCGGTAACAGGCCGCTACACCGCCGAGGAGATTTATTCCACCATGCGTGGCGAAGTGGAGAAAGAGATTATTGCAGCTACCCGGAAAGCACTTGCCGATAAAAGTATAGAGATGAAAGACCTGCTGATCCGGGCCATTACCCTGCCCGAAAAGATAAAAGCTGCGATTGAGAGTAAATTGCAGCAGCAGCAGGAGGCCCTGGCCTACCAATACCGGCTCGAGCGTGAGACGAGTGAGGCCGATCGTCTCCGGATCCAGGCACAGGGTATTGCTGATTACAATGCCATTATCAGCGCTTCTCTGACCGATCGTATTTTAAGGCAAAAGGGTATTGATGCTACCCTGGAGCTGGCAAATTCAGCAAATAGCAAGGTGGTGGTCATTGGAGGCGGGGAAGAAGGATTGCCGCTGATCCTGGGAGGAAACTAAAGCAAAAGAATCATGTTGCAGCGATCACAGACTCTTTTTCTTCTGGGAGTCTTTATCCTGAGCCTGTTTTTATTAACGGGCCCTGTCACACGTTTTACACTGGAAGGAAGCGAGTTTGTACTGAAGTATTCCGGCCTGTTTAATGAGGCCGGTGAGAAACTGGAAGTGGCCACCTGGCCGCTTTCCGTTCTCTGTATCTCCGTTGCGGTGCTTGCATTTCTAAATATTTTCCTGTACAGGAACCGTATGCGGCAGATGAGGATCGCCGTGTTCCTCATCCTGCTCCATGCGGGTATGGTAGCCATGATGTTTTTCTATACAGCTATGTCGAAGCGTCAGCTGGAGGGAGCCCTGGTCCTGCATCAATGGAGGTTTGTGATACCTCCCGTATGCATTATTCTCCTCTATTTCGCCTTCCGGAGAATCCGCAGGGATGAGCTGCTTGTAAAGGCTTTCGACAGGATCAGATAATCACAATGTTGTCCTGGTCGGTTATCTTTTCGCAATAGTGGCATTTCAACTTCACCTGCACTTTGGAGATCACCTCGAAACGCGTGCTGACCTTTTCGTTATTGGTGATACATTTGGGATTCACACATTTCGCGATGCCGTAGATTTCATCGGGAATTTCAACCACCCTTTTCTCGACCACGTCGTACTCGCGGATAATGTTTAGCTTGGCACTGGGCGCCACCAGGGCAATCTTGTTGATTTCCGAGTCTTTAAAGAAAACCTCTGACAGTTTGATGATCCCTTTTTTTCCCAGCTTATTACTTCCGAGACTGTTGCCGATGGTTATCATGGTATCGAGTTTATCGAGGTTCAGGATGGATACCACTTTAAAGAGGGCAGAAGCCGGGATATGATCAATAACGGTTCCTTCTTTAATCGCACTGACTGATAGTTGTTTATCTTTCATCTTATTGGCTTGTTCAGTTGGAATGAAATTATTTTATACCCAGGATGGAGGTCAGGATGGCCATACGCACATAGACTCCGTTCCTTGCCTGATCAAAATAGTAAGCATGGGGGCTTCCGTCCACATCTGTATGGATCTCGTTTACCCGGGGCAGGGGATGCAGCACTTTCATGCTTTCCTTGCAATCCTCCAGCATCGCCCTGCACAGGATGTATGCGTTTTTAACTCTTTCATATTCAATGGGATCGGTGAATCGTTCCTGCTGAACCCTGGTCATATAAATAATATCGGCTTCCGGAAGGAATTCAGTCAGTTCCTTTCCTTCGATATAATTTAATCCGATTTTGTCCAGATAAAGTTTATAGGAAGGGGGCATTTTAAGCTCATCGGGTGATATGAAATAGAAGGTTGGATTGAATTTGGACATGGCCTGAAGCAGGGAATGAACGGTTCGTCCGTATTTCAGGTCTCCTACCATAAAGATCTTCAGGTTCTCCAGGGTACCCTGAGTTTTCAGGATGGAATACATATCCAGCAGGGTCTGGGTGGGATGCTGGTTAGCACCATCTCCTGCATTCACAATGGGTACAGAAGAAACCTCGCTGGCCAGGCGGGCACTCCCTTCCAGGGGGTGGCGCATCACGATCAGGTCGGCATAATTACTTACCATTTTAATGGTGTCGTGCAGGGTTTCTCCTTTGGAAGCACTGGTGGCCCCTGAATCGCTGAATCCAACAACCCGGCCACCCAGTCCGTTGATGGCAGTTTCAAAACTCAGCCGGGTTCTGGTGGAGGGCTCAAAAAACAGGGTAGAGATCACATATCCATTGAGGATTTCCTGGCGTGGGTTCGCTTCGAATTCGGCAGCCAGATCCAGGATACGCAGATACTCTTCCCGGGTGAAATCTGTGATTGAAACAAGATGTTTGTTCTTCATACGATGAGGATTTATTTCGAATTTAATATAGTGACTATTCTTCTATAAGTGCTATCCTGCAGCTTGTGATTTTTGAAAAACTATCAAACACCCTATTGCTATGCCGCTTCCATGATTTCAAAGTCAGTGAGCAATTCAAATCAAACTCCTGCTCCTCGATATCTAGCTCCAACTCCTTGATCACCTTCATGACGGCATTCATACAATCGTATTTAAACTCCACTCTTAAGCGGTCATACACTCTTCGCTCGATACAACTGTTCTGATCCAGTGCATCCGCGGCAGCCGACCGATAGGCATTTATCAATCCACCCACACCCAGCTTGGTCCCTCCGAAATACCGAACCACCACCACCAGCAGATCGCTTAGTTCCCTGGATATAATTTGTCCGTATATGGGTTTACCGGCACTTCCCGACGGTTCTCCGTCATCGCTCACCCTGTACCGTGTCAGCCCGGGCCCCAAACGCCATGCAAAGCAGTGATGCCGGGCATCGTGATACATCTTTTTAAGCCCGGCCAGTTGCTGCTTTATGCCCTCCTCATGATCAAGCGGATAAGCGAATGCGAGAAATTTGCTTCCTTTCTCTTTATAAATCCCTTCCGAAGGGCCTTGTATGGTCAGATACAGATCTTTCATCTAGACCAGCATAAAAAGCAACAGAGCCAGTGCCGACAGTCCGATTCCTATCCAGTTGATCAGTTTCAGTTCCTCTTTAAAAACCCAAAGTCCCACCAGCACGCTCAAGGCCACTATACTGATGTTATTGGCCCCGAAAATAACCGAACTGTCTAAGCTCCTGCCATCAGACGGGCTATAGTGCAGGGCTCTTACCATAAAATAGATGGAACCGAAGTTCACGGCTCCCAGCAAGCCTCCCCAGGCCCATACCCTGCCTTTGAAAAACTGTCGCCTGTCTTTCCTGAATATAAGCATGGCCAGTAATCCTGAGAGAAAAGCATTCAGGAAGAGAATGGCGCTGAAAAGAGCGGTTTCGACATCATCCACATATTGCTGTTGTGCCAGTTTCACCAGGGAATCCACGACCCCCATACCCACAAAAAGCAGGAGGGGGATAAAGACGGCACTCCTTCCAAAACTACCGTTTTCAGGTTTATATACCGTTAACACCACTCCACCCAGCGCGATAATCACAGCGGTCGACTTCATCTGGGTAAGCTGATCGGAAGGGTCGATAATCAGGGAGAAGACAATGGGGAAAATGACCGACATTTTACTGGCAACGGTGGTGACCGATAGTCCGGCTTTTTTTGTGGAATGGGCCACCAGGAAAAACATCAGAATAAACAGGATTCCAATGATGATGCTGACAGGCAGCCATCGGGCATCCAATATGGCTGGAAGTCCTGCATCGCCGGTGTTGATGATAAGACCCAGCAGAGTGGCAACGAGGTAATTAATAACAATTACCGGGAAGACCGGGATATATAACCGGCTAATACTTTTGAAAATGATGAAAATGCCTGTGGAGGAGAGTATGCAGAGAATAAGAAAATGCATTCAGAACTTCATATTAAAAAAAAACAGGTCCCTTGAGAACCTGTTCCTGTTGAAACTACATTTTAAGTTTTTTCTCAATTTCATCGACCTGGAGCCGGAAGCGTTTATCAGTTTCTATCAGGTTATTCACTGTTTTACAGGCATGTAATACTGTTGCATGGTCCTTTCCTCCAATCTGGGAGCCAATGGTTGCCAGAGATGATTTTGTCAGGGTCTTGGAGAAGAACATGGCTACCTGGCGTGCCTGAACAATCTCCCGTTTTCTCGTCTTTGACTGTAGCTGTTCGAGCCCGATGTTGTAGTAATTGCAGACCACTTTCTGAATATAGTCAATGGAAATCTCCCGCTTGGTGCTTTTGATGAGCTTATCGATCATCTCTTTGGTGAGATCGAGAGTAATCTCTTTCTTGTTAAGTGTTGACTGGGCAAGCAGGGATATCAGTGCGCCCTCCAGTTCCCTGATATTATCTGAGATATGTGTGGCGATACACTCCAATACCTCTTCAGGAAGCTCGATCCCATCATTATAGGTTTTCTTTTTCAGAATGGCCATCCGGGTTTCGAAATCTGGTACCTGAAGATCGGCCGAAAGCCCCCACTTGAACCTGCTGAGCAACCTGGACTCCATTCCCTGTAACTCTACCGGGGGTTTGTCCGAGGTGAGAATCAATTGCCTGCCACTTTGATGAAGATGATTGAATATGTGAAAGAAGGTATCCTGCGTTTTCTCCTTTCCTGCGAATTCGTGCACATCGTCAATGATCAGCACATCAATCATCTGGTAGAAGTGGAGAAAATCATTTTTATTGTTATTCCTGATGGCATCTACAAACTGCGTCTGGAATTTGTTGGCATTTACGTAAAGAACTGTTTTATCAGGAAACAGCGCCTTAACTTCAATGCCTATGGCCTGTGCCAGATGAGTCTTTCCCAGGCCACTGTCGCCATAAATCAGCAAAGGATTAAACGCGGTACCCCCGGGGTTTTTAGAGACGGCATAACCGGCAGAGCGGGCAAGTCTGTTGCACTCACCTTCGATGAAGTTATCAAATGAGTTCTCCGGATTGAGCCTGGGATCAATATCCAGCTTCTTCAATCCGGGAATTACAAAAGGGTTTTTTATAGTATTTTCGCTGGCATCCAGAGGAACGGAAACGGGAGTGTTCCGGATCTCCTTATTGTTTCTGGCCGGGAATTTGACCGTATAGGGCTTGCTGTTATTATAGGAGTTATTCTGCATGATCACGTTGTACTCAAGCTTGGCTTCCGGGCCCATTTCTTTTTTGATCACTTTTCGCAGTATATCAATATACTGTTCCTCGAGGTATTCATAGAAGAAGGGGCTGGGAACCTGGATAGTCAAAATGTCATTTTCAAGCTTCAGAGGAACAATCGGCTCAAACCAAGTACGAAAACTTATGGAGGGCACATTGTCTTTGATCACGTTAAGACAGTTGTTCCAGATACGTTCATGCATTTTAAACGTCGATTTAGTATTAGAATTTTAAGTTTTTAGCCAGCGGGATACTAAAAGCAAAGATTGTGAAAAAAAAGTTAAAAAAAAACTGAAGAAGCCTTGAAAGTTACAGAAAGACTATATTGTTTTTAGGGTCAATTATTTATAGAATAAAAAAAAACAGATTATTTGTAACATGCACAATATCAAATAGTTATCATAATTCTTATTCTTTCTAATCTTAATGAATTGTTAATTAAACCTTTAGTCCTTCCAATTCAATTTTTTATTTAATATACATCCAAACTCAGGGTTTTCTTTCAACAAAAAAAAACAACTTTTATCAAATTATTTCACCTGAAAATCTTCGCTTCCGGGGTGGTTTTTGCTGTTATTTTCCGAACAGTGAAAAATGAACATAATCCTGCGGATTTTCATTCAGATCGTTCACCAGGCTGTCCAGGTTACTAAGAAGATTTTGAAGCTGAGTGTATATGCTGTCTGAGTAAATAAGTTTGCCTGCGGAACCCTCACCGGAATTCAACTGATTCATCAGCTGTGTAAAGGCGCCGGACGCTGCTATTAATTCTTCGGCGATCCTGTCAATGCCGGCTCTGTCCAGGGAGGCAGCGATGGAGTTAAGGTGCCCCGTCATTGAATCAATCTCCTCTTCCTGAGATTCAAGCATGGAGGTAAAACTCTCCAGGTTTTGAAAGCTTTCGTACAGCGGTCCGCCCTGCTTCAGAGAACGGGAAAGGGATGCCGATATCCCGGCAAGGTGGCGGAGGGTTTCGGCCGGATCCTCTGTTTTCAAAAGCCCGTCAAGTTTTAAGACCACGCTGTCAAGGGATTCTGCGAGCCCTCCGATCTGCTCGACGACGGGCAGGATCTGGTCGGTGACGGAGGAAAACATATTCTCTTCAGTTAAAGACTGGATGGTATCCTGGTGCTGAAGCCGGTCCCCTTGTCCGGATGCCTCCAGGCGGATGGCCTTGCTGCCCAGGAGATCCGCACTGTAGAGGATGGCGGTGGAACCTCTCCGGACAGGGTAGCGTTTCTCGATATGCAATTTTACATGGATGGGGGGCTTCACGCCCGGCAGAAGATCAATGGCATCTATAAACCCGATTTTCACTCCGTTCATCAGCACAGGTGCGGAGGACTCGATGCCACCTGAATCCTCAAAAAATGCATGCAGGGTATAGGTGCTGTTAAGTATATTCCTGCCTTTCAGGTAGTTAATGCCCCAGATTAAGACAATCAGAGTTGCTAGACCGATGATGCCGACTTTGGCTTCACTGCTGATTTTCATATGATTGATTTATTTCCTCCAGGGCAACGCTGAGCGGAACGATCTTCCCGCCCTTCGATGCCACAACAAAAGCGTCTGGATAATCAGATTTTATTGCAGTACATCTCTCCAGGGCCGCGTGGTAACTGGACTCTCTGCCCACCAGGTATTTGAACCACCTGCCATCCTCGATCACCATGACCCTATCGTAGCCCTTAAAGGATGACGGTTCTGCGGCAATTTTGTTCTTGGAAGAAGCCAGTTGAACGCTAAAAATGATCCTGTCCGCCACAGGGGCAAGCTCTTTGTTTTCTTCAGGGCTAAGCTTACCGCCGGCAGGTTTATCTCCCACGACCACGGTAAGATTGCTCCGGCGGTCAATAAGCTCTTTGTAGTTTTTAAATCCCCGGTAGATGGCAGAGGCAATAATCTCCTGCCCATATGGGGTAAGCAGGTATTTTTCCTCTTCAAGATTGGAAATAAAACCGGTCTCCACCAAAACACCCGGCATAGAAGTCTGCGCGAGCACCAGAAGACCCTGCTCCCTGACACCCAGATCATTTCTCTGCGCACGCTCCCTGAACTGGTCCTGCACAAAATCGCCGAACTCGATACTCTGTTTAAAATAGGTCTTTTGCATCAGGGAAAACATAATATAGGATTCGGCCGATTTGGGGTCAAAGTCTTCATAAACCGTTTCATAATCCTCCTCCAGCAGGATGACGGAGTTCTCTCTGACCGCCACTTCAAAATTTTCATCTGCACGGTGCTGACCAAGGACCAGGGTGAGGGTTCCATGCGCCGTGGTCCGGCTGTGCGCGTTTACATGGATGGACAGAAAGAGATCCGCTTTGGCTTTGTTAGCAATTTCGGCCCGCTGCTGCAGCTCAACAAATACATCTGATTTCCGGGTATAGATCACTTTGACATCCGGAATATTCTCTTCGATATAGGAACCTACTTTCAGGGCAATGGCAAGGGCAATGTCTTTTTCCTTGCCCCGCTTGCCAACCGCACCGGGGTCTTTTCCGCCATGCCCTGCATCAATCACAATGGTCCGGATTCCCTTGGGCGGATCCTTCCCTGGATCTCTCCCTGTGGATGGGATAGAAATAAGCGCTAAAAATGTTGATACAAGAAACGTATGAAATAGCCGTTTTATATATATTGGCATTACCTTTGCGTTTATCACAAAAATATAAGTTTATCCATATTGCTTTACGATCGGTCTAAGATATTTTTCATCATCTTACTAACTCTGTTGTCTTGCCCTGTATTGCATGCTCAGCAGGCCGATACTGTTGTAGCGGCAGCTCATCCGGCTCTGGATTCTTTTTTCGAGGCCATATCGGATAGCATGGTGATGGCCGATTCTCTTCGCTCCGACACACTGACTATCCCTCCCTCAGGCGGGGGAGATGTGGAATCGGAAGTGGTGTACGATGCCAATGACTCTCTTATATTTTGGCTGGACGATGGAATGGTGGAGCTTTACGGAGGGGCGATTATCACCTATGAAGACATCACCCTGGAGGCTGACTATATCCGCTATGAGATGGACCTGAACCTGGTCATTGCAAACGGATTGCCCGATAGCGCGGGAAATATGGCGGGAAATCCGGTCTTTACGGATGCAAACAATTCATTTGAATCCAAGAACCTGAGATATAATTTTAAAACTCAGAAAGGCTATATCGAAGAGGTGATCACCCAGCAGGAGGGAGGTTACCTGCATGCGGAGCAGACCAAGAAACAGAATAACGGGCATGTGCACCTGAAGGACGGGAAATATACCACCTGCGATCTGGACCACCCCCATTTCTATATCGCCCTGACCAAGGCGATCAGTATGCCGGGAGATAAGATAGTTTTCGGACCTGCCTACATTGTCCTGGCCGATGTGCCGCTTCCCATCGGACTTCCCTTTGGTTTTTTTCCAAATTCAACTACCAAAACTTCGGGAATCCTGATTCCCAAATACGGGGAGGAAGCCAGGCGGGGTTTTTTCCTCCGGGAAGGAGGCTACTATTTTGCCATGAACGATTATATGGACCTGCGTGTAACCGGAGATATCTATACCAACGGTACCTGGGGGGTGCGGGTCGGAAGTAATTATAAATGGAACTATCGTTTCGGGGGAAATCTGAATGTGCGCTATTTTAAGAATGTGAACGGATATAAGAATATTGAAGATACTTATACAGTAAGCAGGGATTATGCCATTGGCTGGAGCCATAGCCAGGACTCCAGGGCTAATCCCAACAGTTCGTTCAGGGCCAGTGTAAACTTATCCAGCTCCTCCTACGATCAGAACCATACCAGGAATATCAACAGTGTGATGAGAAACACCAAGCAGTCCAGTATCTCCTACACAAAATCATGGCCCAACAGCCCCTTTAATATGAGTGCTTCCCTGAACCACTCGCAGAACAGCAATAATAAATCGGTTAGTCTGACTCTGCCTAAGGTCTCCTTCAACATGGCCAGGATCAATCCTTTCAAACGTAAATCGGGAGTGGGTCCCAAACGTTTTTATGAGGATATACAGTTGAGTTATACCAGTCTGCTGGAGAACCGGATTTCCACTACGGATACTCTGCTGTTCACCAGCCAGGTGTGGGATGATATGAAAAACGGATACAATCACAGCATTCCCCTGAGTTTAAGTATCAAACCATTCCGGAAAACGCCCATGCTGCAGAGTTTTGCCATTACCCCTTCCCTGAATTACAATGGGATGCTCTATACCAAGCAGACCCGGAAATATCTCAGCTATGAAGATGAGTATGATGAACTGGGGAACATCACCGGCTACAGCACTACTATTATTAAGGACACCATCAGTAAGATATCTTATGCCCACTCCCTCTTTCCCAGTATTGGTTCGGGCATCTCCCCCAAGATTTACGGCATGTATACTTTTAAGGGAAAGGGCAGGCTGGAGCAGATCAGGCATGTGATGACCCCAACGGCCGGCTTCTCCTATGTGCCCGATATGGGTAACTTCCAACCCGACTACTACCGAACCCTGGTGGATGAAGAGAGCGGGGATACCGTTGCAATTTACTCTATTTACGAAGACGGGATCTATGGAACCCCCTCCACCAGGGGAGCATCCGGTTCGCTTAATTTTTCCCTGCGTAACAATCTGGAGGCAAAGATGCGCTCCAAAAACGACACCATTGATGAACTGGAGAAGGTGAAATTGCTCGATAACCTGAGTTTAAGCACCAGCCTGAATCTCTTTCATACAGACACACTGACGCCCGCATGGACCCCGATCAATTTCAACGGAAGCACCAAATTATTTGATAATAAACTGAACTTTACTTTCCGGGGAGTACTGGATCCCTTCGGATATGATACCGCAACCAACAGAAGTCGCACCGCAGAAACCTGGTTTTCCCAGACAGGCAAACCGCTTCGCCTTACCGCAGTCAGTATGTCGACAGGTTTTACACTCAAATCAAAGAAGGAGAAGAACGGCACCAAGCCGGGACAGGAGGATCTGGACGGCCAGTCACAGCTTAACAGCCGGGGTATGGATGGAGAAGACCCCCTGGGAACCTATGATCCCAATGTGGAGGAGTTTTACGGCGACTATGTGGATTTTGATATTCCCTGGTCGCTCCGGGTGGACTATAGTTTCAGTTATTCCAAAAAACTGGATGAGAGCAAGATTATTCAGACGCTGAGGACTTCCGGCGATTTCAGTCTTTCACCCAACTGGAAAATCGGATTTAATACTGGCTATGATCTGAACACGAAACAATTCACGACCACCAACCTGAGTATTTACCGGGATCTGCATTGCTGGGAGATGCGCATCTCGGTGGTTCCCTTTGGAAACTACAAATCCTACAATTTCCAGATCAATGCCAAGTCGGCTATTCTGTCTGATCTGAAATGGAACAAAAGAAAATCCTGGGTGGATAATTTCTGAGACTAAAAAAAAACCGCCCGGATCATCCGGACGGTTTCATATGGATAAATGGATAAGAGGGTAAATTCTATTCGGAAACGATTTCAAAAGGAATATCCACCAGCACCTCTTTATGGAGTTTGACGGTGGCTGAGTAGCTTCCGATCTCTTTGATCAGATCATCTTTGATGGAAATGTTCTTGCGTTCCACTTCGAATCCTTTTTCTATCAGGGCTTCGGCTATCTGGATGGTATTTACAGAACCAAAGATTTTTCCCTTGGTGCTGGTTTTGGCACCAATGGTCAGACTCACTTTCTTCAGTTCTTCGGCCAGTTTCATAGCGGCCTCTTTCAGTTGCTCTTCTTTGTGAGCACGTTGCCGGAGAATCTCCTCATGGACCTTTTTGTTCTGTGCCGTGGCATTGATGGCATAGCCTTTCGGAATCAGGTAATTCCTGGCATATCCATCCTTCACCATAACAATGTCGTCCTTATGTCCCAGATTGGGCATGTCCTGTTTTAAGATCACATTCATTTTTCTTCCTCCTTTTACTTTAGCATGTCAGTTACATAAGGAAGCAGGGCCAGATGACGCGCACGCTTGATAGCCACTGCAATTTTTCTCTGAAACTTAAGCGAAGTACCTGTCAGGCGCCTCGGAAGAATTTTCCCCTGTTCGTTCAGGAATTTCTTCAGGAATTCGGGATCTTTATAGTCGATATACTTAATCCGGTTTTTTCTGAACCTGCAATACTTTTTTTTCTTAATCTCTACCGTAGGCGGAGTTAAATATCTGATTTCTGAATTATCCTGTGCCATTATTCGTTCTCCTGTTTTTGTTCTTCTGATTTTCTTGCTCTTTTCTTCTCTGCATAAGCAACCGCATATTTCTCCATTTTCATGGTCAGAAAGCGAATGATTCGCTCATCCCTGCGGTACTCAATTTCCAGTTTCGCGATCAGGCTGGGTTCTGCCCTGAACTCGATCAGATGGTAAAACCCGGTGGATTTCTTTTGAATGGGGTAGGCCAGCTTCTTCAGCCCCCAGTCTTCTTCATAAACGATTTCACCTTTGCTGTCGGTGATAATCTTCTTGAATTTTGCAACCGCTTCCTTCATCTGGCTTTCAGACAAAACGGGAGTAGCAATGAAAACGGTTTCGTATTGATTCAACATATATAAATATTTAGTTAATAAAAAATCGACTGCAAAAGTAGCAAGTTTTTGAATAAGAGCCAAAAAAAGACCGTTTCTTTTCAATTTGCTTTCCCTGATCTCTGTTTCGGTCATTTTGACCTTCGACATTATAGAGTAGTTTGTTATCTTAGCAGATGCAAATGGAGAAGTTTATTGTTTCGGCCAGAAAGTACAGGCCTGCAAGTTTTGATGATGTGGTGGGTCAGCCCTCTATCACAGGAACGCTCAGGAATTCTGTAATCAATGAGCACCTGGGTCATGCCTATCTTTTCAGCGGTCCGCGCGGGGTAGGAAAGACAACCTGCGCCCGGATTTTTGCCAAAACCATTAACTGCGGAAATATTTCTGAGCGAGGTGAAGCGTGCAACCAGTGTGAATCGTGCATCTCCTTTAATGAGAATCGTTCCTACAGCATTCATGAACTGGATGCAGCTTCCAATAATTCGGTGGATGATATCAGGAACCTGACAGAGCAGGTGCGGATCCCACCACAAATTGGTCACTATAGTATCTATATCATTGATGAGGTACACATGCTTTCCCAGTCTGCATTTAATGCTTTTCTGAAAACGCTGGAAGAACCCCCTGCCCATGCTATTTTTGTTCTGGCCACCACGGAAAAGCATAAGATTATTCCGACCATCCTCTCGCGCTGCCAAATCTTCGATTTTAACCGGATCAGGGTCGAAGATGCGGTGGATTACCTGAAGCAGATTGCCGATAAAGAAGGTCTGGAGTACGAGGAGGATGCCCTGCATGTGATTGCCCAAAAGGCAGATGGTGCCATGCGGGATGCACTCTCCATCTTTGACCAGGTTGTTAGTTTTTCCAGGGGGAGAATCACCTACCAGGATGTGATCAGTAATCTGAACATTCTGGATTCTGAGTACTTTTTCAAACTCACCTTTTTCCTGATTGATGGTGATGTGGCATCGGCCATGCTCTTGTTCAATGAAATTCTTACCAAGGGCTTCGATGCCCGGAATTTTATCAATGGATATGCAGCACACCTGAGGGATCTGATGGTATGCAAGAATCCGGAGACTGTCCAGCTGCTGGAAGTTGGTGCCGGGATCAGGGAGAAATTCCTGACCCAATCCGAACAGGTCTCCTTATCTTTTCTTTATGAGGGACTGGAAATATGCAACCAGGCCGATATCCAGTTCAGAAGCAGCAGGAACCAGCGGCTGACTATTGAACTGGCACTGGTTAAGCTGGCCAACCTTTCCGGGGTTTCAAAAAAAAAAATAGTCACTGAAACTAAGCAGGAACCGAAACCTGCGCCTGAACCTGAAGTAAAGGAAGCCCCTGCACCTGAAGTAAAAGAGGCCCCTGCACCTCCTGATGCCCTGTCTGAGAATGGGATCAGCTCGATGGTCAGAACTTCAGGCATCTCCATTAAGGACAGCCTGAGGGGCTGGTCGCCAGGTTACCTGAAGTCGGAAAATGCAGATCAGGAAGCTGTTTCTGCTGAAACTGACGGGCAGGATTCAGGAACGGAGGAGCGTGCAAAAGAGGCGGATCCGGAAACCATCATACAGGCATGGAACGATTATGCCACCTCCATCCAGAAAAGCAAACCCCGTATATACAGCACCCTGATCCATCACAAACCCATTGTCAGTGGAGGAAGCACGGTCATGGTGCTGCTGAACAGTGAGGCACAGCGGGATCATTTTGTAAAGAAGATCAGGTCAGAACTGGTGAAGCATATTCAGAAAACCACCGGTCTCCAGTCCCTGGATATTATTACTGAAGTGTCTGAAAACGAGGAAAATGGAAAAAAAATCTACACCGAACAGGATAAGATGGAATTTCTGCTTCAGAAAAACTCTGAACTGGCTAAGCTGAAATCCCGGTTTAATCTGGATTTTGACGATTGAACATTAAAAAATATCAGTTGTAATTAATAACATAAACCATAACATAGAATCATGACCGGAGAAAAGATCAACAAGCAAATGGGGAAAATTACAGTACCCGATTTTCCAATTGTTCCATTTATTGAAGGAGATGGTACCGGGCCCGATATCTGGGCTGCATCTGTCCGGGTACTGGATGCTGCCGTCGAAAAGGCATACCAGGGCAAAAAAAAGATCATATGGAAAGAGGTTTATGCCGGTGAAAAGGCATACAACAAGACCGGTAAATGGCTGCCGGAAGAGACCCTGGATATCATACACGAGCACCTGGTGGCCATCAAGGGACCCCTGACAACTCCGGTTGGCGGGGGCATCAGGTCACTGAATGTGGCATTAAGGCAGATACTTGATCTTTATGTATGCCTTCGGCCGGTCAAGTATTACAAAGGAGTCCCTTCTCCGGTAAAAAAGCCGGAGACCACGGATATGGTCATATTTCGCGAGAACTCAGAAGATATCTATGCCGGCATTGAGTGGATGACCGGAACCCCGGAAGGGGAAAAAATCAAGAAATTCCTTTTGGATGAGATGGGTGTGTCCACCATGCGCTTCCCTGAAAGTACCTCCATTGGCATCAAACCCATTTCAAAAGAGGGAACCTACCGGCTGGTCAGGGCTGCCATCCAGTATGCGGTCCGCAAGAAGCAGCCATCTGTAACTTTGGTGCATAAAGGGAATATCATGAAGTTTACTGAAGGCCAGTTCAAGCAGTGGGGATATGAGCTGGCTGAAGAGGAATTTGGCGACCTGGTATTTACCTGGAACCAGTACGACAGAATCGCCGCGAAAGAAGGTAAAGCGGAGGCAGATAAGGCACAGGATAATGCCCTTAAGAATGGAAAAATTTTAATCAAGGACGTGATAGCCGATGCCTTCCTGCAACAGATACTTACCCGGCCGGCCGAATACTCTGTCATAGCCACTATGAACCTGAATGGCGACTATATTTCTGATGCCCTGGCTGCTATTGTGGGGGGCATAGGGATCGCACCAGGCGCCAATATAAATTATGAGACCGGTCATGCTATTTTTGAGGCTACACATGGAACCGCACCCAAATATGCCGGACTGGATAAGGTGAATCCCGGATCAGTTATTCTTTCCGGGGTGATGATGCTGCAATACATGGGATGGGATGAAGCGGCCGATTTGATTGTAAAGGGATTGCAGGAAGCCATTATGAAGAAGAAAGTTACCTATGACTTTGCCAGGCTGATGGACGACCCTACTGAATTGAAGTGTTCAGAATTTAGCTCAGCCATTATTGAGAATATGCAGGTTTAAAATGTACGCTTCGCCGAAGGGATACAAATAAATAATTAACTTAATAAGCTACAATATGTTAACAAAAAAAGTTGAAGAGATCCTGAATCAGCAGATTCAAAAGGAAGACTATTCGTCACAACTCTATCTCTCCATGGCTTCATGGGCCGAAAACAAAGGATTTGAAGGAGTCTCAAACTGGCTTTACGCCCAGTCTGAAGAAGAGCGTGCCCATATGCTTAAACTGGTCAGATATGTAAATGAACGGGATGGCGTTGCGGTAATTCCGGGCATGGAAACTCCCCCCGTCGATTTTGGAGATATCTTTGGTATGTTTAACGAAGTGTTGAAACACGAAAGGTATATCTCGGAGTCTATCAATGAGATCGTGGGTGTTTGCATGAAGGAGAATGATTATACGACCCAGAACTGGATCCAGTGGTTCGTAAACGAGCAAATCGAGGAGGAGGCTTCGGTAAGGGCAATTATCGATAAACTGAATCTTGTGGGTAAGAACAACCTTTATATGTTCGACCGCGATATCATGTCCATGCGCGGTGCTGAAGAGGCCCCGGCAGAATAATATTTACTGTATTTCTTTCTTTCTGACAATATAGCCGCTTTTTAATATTGGTATACTATTTGAAACTAGTGGACCAATAAAAAAGGGTAAATTTGTCCTTTCACTATAATTGGTATAAATCAAGATAATCACATCGGATCATGGATGTAGGCAAAATACTAGGGAAGTTTCTAGGTAATAAGGCGGACAGGGATATGCGTGAGGTGATGCCTGTTGTGGATAAGATAAAAGCTGCATATGAGCCTATGCCCCGGCTGAGTAACGACCAGTTACGAGAGCGGTCAGCTATGCTTAAGAAGCGGGTGGCTGATTTTGTTGCCGAAGAAAAATCGCAGATGGAAGCCCTGAAAGCCAGAGCAGAAGATCCGGAAGTGGATGTGAGCGAAAAGGAGGCCATTTATAAACAGATCGATAAACTGGAAGAGGAGATTGATGAGAAGTATGAGGTGATTCTGGATGAAATACTCCCGGAGGCTTTTGCAGTGATTAAAGATACCGCCCGTCGCTTTAAGGAACACGATGAGATTGAGGTAACGGCTTTGGACCATGACAGGACACTGGCTGCCAGCAGGGAATCGGTGGAGATCAGAGACAACAGGGCCATCTGGAAGAACCGCTGGATGGCGGGGGGAAATGAAATCACCTGGGATATGGTCCATTATGATGTGCAGCTTATTGGCGGAGTGGCGCTGCACAGAGGGAAAATCGCGGAGATGGCTACCGGTGAAGGAAAGACCCTGGTGGCCACACTGCCTGTTTTTCTGAATGCACTCTCCGGAAAAGGTGTGCATTTGGTTACCGTGAATGATTACCTGGCCAAACGGGATTCGGAATGGATGGGACCCATCTATGAGTTTCATGGTCTTACGGTGGATTGCATTGATAAACACCAGCCTAATTCGGAAGCCAGGAGGAAGGCCTATAACAGCGATATTACATTCGGAACCAACAATGAGTTTGGCTTTGACTACCTGCGCGACAATATGGCACATAGTCCGGCTGAACTGGTTCAGCGAAAACACAACTACTCCATCGTCGATGAGGTTGACTCGGTTCTGGTGGATGATGCCAGGACCCCTCTGATCATTTCCGGCCCCATTCCAAAGGGGGATGACCAGGAGTTCGGAGAATACAAGCCCAAGGTGGAAAAACTAGTCACGGTCCAGCGCCATCTGGTTAATAACATCTTTACGGAAGCAAGGAAGCTGCTTGCTGAGGGCGATACTGAAAAGGCAGGTTTTAAACTGCTTCAGGCTCATAAGGGCTTACCCAAATATAAGGCATTGATCAAGCTTCTGAGTGAAGAGGGGAACAAGTCCCTGCTGCTGAAAACAGAAAATCACTATATGCAGGAGCAATCCAAGAATATGCACCTGGTGACCGATGAACTTTACTTTACTATTGAGGAAAAACTCAATTCAGTGGAGCTTACAGAGAAGGGGATCGACCTGATCACAGGGTCTTCTGATGATCCGGACTTCTTTATCCTTCCTGATATCGGGTCGGAAGTGGCCGAGATTGAACGCTCCGACATGGAGGATAAGAAGAAGCTGGAGATTAAAGATAAGATGCTTCAGGATTATGCAGTAAAATCGGAAAGGATCCATACCGTTAACCAGTTGTTGAAAGCATACGCCATGTTTGAAAAGGAGGTGGAGTATGTGGTCATGGACAATAAGGTGAAGATCGTGGATGAGCAGACAGGTCGTATTATGGAGGGCCGTAGGTACAGCGACGGATTGCACCAGGCCATTGAGGCCAAGGAAAATGTTAAGGTGGAAGCCGCCACACAGACCTGGGCCACCATTACCCTGCAGAACTATTTCCGGATGTACCATAAACTGGCCGGCATGACCGGTACAGCTGAAACAGAAGCGGGTGAATTCTGGGATATCTACAAACTGGATGTTATGGTTATACCGACCAACCGGCCTATTGTCAGGGACGACCGTGAGGATCTGGTATACAAAACAAAGCGGGAAAAGTATAACGCAGTGATTGATGAGCTGGTACGGCTTAACAAGGAGGGACGTCCCGCACTGGTGGGTACTACCACCGTAGAGGTGTCTGAGCTGCTCTCCAAAATGCTTAAGATTGGAAAGATTCCGCATAATGTCCTGAATGCCAAACTGCACCAGCGGGAGGCCGAAGTGGTTGCCCAGGCAGGCAAGGCAGGCACGGTTACCATCGCCACGAATATGGCAGGACGGGGTACCGATATCAAGTTGTCCGCGGAGGTTAAGGTGGCGGGCGGACTTGCTATTATCGGAACCGAAAGGCACGAGTCGAGGCGGGTCGACCGGCAGCTGCGCGGCCGGTCGGGCCGGCAGGGTGATCCGGGCTCCTCCCAGTTCTATGTCTGTCTGGAGGATGACCTGATGCGCCTGTTCGGATCGGAGCGCATCGCGGGTATGATGGATAAGCTCGGACTAAAAGAGGGAGAGGTGATCCAGCACTCCATGATCACCAAATCCATTGAACGCGCCCAGAAAAAGGTGGAGGAGAACAACTTTGGTATTCGTAAGAATTTGCTGGAGTATGATGATGTGATGAATTCTCAGCGCGAGGTGATCTACAAGCGCAGAAAGCATGCCCTTTATGGAGAGAGACTCGGTCTCGATATTGCGAATATGATGTTCGATGTGACCGAAAGTATTGTAAATGAATATCACAGCAGCGGTGACTTTGATGGTTTCAAACTGGAACTGATCCGCTTTCTTTCGATCGAATCACCGGTGGCAGCTGATGAATTCAAACGCCTGACCAGCAACGAGCTGGTCGATAAGATTTACGAGGACCTGCTGATAGCATACAAAAGGAAGCAGGAAAGCATCTCAGAACAGGCCATGCCGGTAATCAACCAGGTCTATGAACATCAGCGCCAGGTATATGAAAATATTGTAGTTCCTGTCTCTGATGGGACCCGGGTTTTTCAGGTCCTGGCAAACCTTGAAAAATGCTATAATTCGGGGGGTAAGGAACTGGTCCGTTCCTACGAAAAGAGCATTATCCTGGCCACCATCGATCAATCCTGGCAGGAGCACCTTCGCGAACTGGACGATCTGCGCCAGTCGGTACGAAATGCCCAGTATGAGCAGAAAGACCCTTTGTTGATTTATAAGTTTGAGGCTTTTGAGCTTTTTACTGCTATGATTGATAAGGTAAACAAAGATGTGGTTTCCACTCTGATGAAGGCCCATATTCCTCTGAAGGACCCCAATAGTGTGAAGCGGGCGGAGGCTCCCAAAAAACTGGACCTGAGTAAGTTTGAAGCCAACAAGGATGAGTTGAACAGTTATAATGATCCCTCAGGTGGCGGTAAGGCAAAAGATGGACGAACCCAGGCACATCAGCCAGTCAGGGTGGAAAAGAAGGTGGGCCGGAATGATCCCTGTCCATGCGGCAGTGGTAAAAAATACAAAAACTGTCACGGCAGGCCCGGTGCCTGAGTCAGGAAGAAAGCTTTTTAATAAAGTTTTCGGTCCAGCAGAGCAATCTCCTCCTGCAGTGCAGCCGTGGCAGGAATTAAGGGGAGCCTGACCGTATTCTCAATCCATCCGCGGATCTCCATGGCAGCTTTAACTCCTGTAGGATTTCCTTCCTTAAATATGGCCTTTATCATCGGGAAAAGCATGTAGTGCAGTTCCCGGGCCTTTTCATAGGAGCCATCCAGGGCGGCAGACACCAGGAGAGAAGTAAGTGCCGGGTATGCATTCCCTATAACACTGATAGCTCCGTCGCCGCCAGCTGCAATCATGGGCAGGGTAATCGCGTCATCGCCCGAAACTACAAGGAATTTTTCGGGACGGTTCTGAATGATTTCCATCACCTGTTCCAGATCGCCCGAAGCCTCCTTAACTCCCGTGATAATTCCCCCGAAATCTGATGCAAGTCTGAGGACGGTCTTCGCTGATATATTAGAACCGGTCCTTCCCGGTACATTGTAGAGCATTACCGGCAGTTCAGTAACAGACGCAATGGAAGCATAGTGCTGGTAAATGCCTTCCTGGGAAGGCTTGTTATAGTAGGGGGAGACACTCAGTATTCCTTGTATCCCAAGACTGTTTGCTCTCCTGACTGCCTCAATGACTTCCCTGGTATCATTTCCGCCGACACCCAGCATCAGGGGTACTCTTCCACCACAGGTATCTTTTACGCTGCGGATGACATCCTCCTTCTCTCCGGCCGAAAGGGTTGGGGTCTCGGCTGTTGTGCCCAGCACTACCAGGTAAGCAATTCCCTGATCAATTAATCTGTTGGTATGAATCACTAAATGGTCGATATCAAGCTCTCCATCCCTTTTAAAAGGGGTAATCATCGCCACGCCGGTACCTTTGAAAATATTTTTTTCAGCCATGATGAATGCTATTTTGAGGGATTTAAGATGGAAACATAGTGCTTGATCTGCTCAGAGAAATAAGCCATGTCGTTCTTTTCTGAAAGATTGATCATCAGATCGTAATCGTTCTTCTCTTCTGTAAAGCACCCGATTTTGAAACGGGCCGTTGAAAGTTGCACCAGGAACTGGATTTCCAGCAGGTAAGATGTATGGAAGTTAATCAAGATATCGGGATCTTCCTGCCTGAATAACTCTGCGGCTTCTCCTTTAGGCCGCAGATACCAGTTCAGGTTGCTTTTGTTTATCATATAGAGGTCCTTCCAGAAAAGCATATCCGGAGGAACCTCTTTTTGATTGATATAGCCGAAAATTTTGCAATCAATTTCATGATCTTTCAAAAAACCACGGAATTCCCAGATGATTTTAAGAGCATCCTTTTTTTGAGCATCAAACAGGACGACAGCCGTTTTGGCAGATTCGAAATTATATACCCGGGTTTCCCGTTGGAAACTCCTGCTCCTTTTCTTCAGTATCCTGTTCCCGATTTTCTCTCTTATTCCTGACATGTGAACAAAAATACAATTAAAATTGGATGTTATCGAGTTAACATGTCCATGAACTGTTCTTCCGAAATTATGGGTATTCCCAGATTCTGCGCTTTCTGGTATTTGCCGGGTCCCATATTCTCGCCAGCCAGAAGGTAATCGGTTTTGGCACTGATGGAGCCACTATTTTTTCCGCCATTCTGCTCGATTATCTTTTTGAGTTCTTCCCGGGAGTGGCCGCTGAAAATTCCGGATATAACAAAGGATTTTCCCTTCAGGATCTCACTGGAGGGTCCGGCCATGCTCTTCATTTCCATCTGCAGACCTGCCGATTTAAGCCTTTCCACCAACTGCCGGTTCTTCTCATCACTGAAATAGGAGAGGATTGATTTCGCAATGCGTTCTCCGATCTCATCTACCTGCTCAAGACTATCCTGACCGGCTTTCATCAAGGCATCCATACTTAGAAATGCTTCAGCAAGTTTTCGGGCCACGGTTTCCCCCACATATCTGATTCCCAGTGAATAAAGCACTCTGGGGAAGGGTACTTTCCTGGAATTCATGATGCTTTGGATCAGCTTGCGGGCCGACTTCTCCCCAAATCTTTCCAGTTCGGCGATCTGCCCGATACGGAGTGTATAGAGATCTGATACGTCACTCACCAGCCCTTTTCGGAATAGCAGATCTATGGTAGCTTCCGCTGCATTGATTTCCATCGCTTTCCTGCTGATGAAGTGTTCAATGCGGCCTTTGATTTGGGGGGGGCATCCGGTGGTGTTGGGACAGTAAAAAGCAGCTTCATCTTCGTGCCGGATCAGAGTGCTGCCACACTCGGGACAGGCCGTAATGAACCGAAAGTCCTCACTAAAGACATCCCTGAGCTCTTTATTCACCCCTACAATCTTCGGAATAATTTCTCCGCCCTTCTCTACATACAAATAATCACCCAAACGGATATCAAGCAGGGCAATCTGATCTGCGTTATGCAGGGAGGCCCGCTTCACGGTGGTGCCGGCCAGTTGTAAGGGCTCCAGGTTGGCAACCGGTGTAACCGCACCGGTACGGCCTATTTGAAAATCAACGGATAGTAAGCGGGAGATGGCCTGCTCGGCCCTGAATTTATAGGAGATGGCCCAGCGCGGGGTTTTAGCGGTAAAACCCAGCTGTTTCTGCAGTGGAATGGAATCTACTTTGATCACCACCCCGTCAATCTCAAAGGGCAGGCTGACCCGTTCCTCTTCCCAGTAAGCGATAAAGTCAAACACTTCGTCCATGGAAGGGGCCATTACATTGTACTCAGGTACATTAAAACCCCAGGATCGTGCAGCATTCAGGCTTTCATGCTGGGATTCAAACAGCTGCTGTTCTCCGGGAATATAGTAGAACAGGCACTCGAGGGGGCGCCGGGCCACCAGGGAAGAGTTCTGCATTTTCAAGGTTCCGGATGCTGCATTACGCGGATTGGCAAAGGGAGCTTCCCCGTTCTTTATCCGTTCCTCATTCAGTTTCTTAAAGCCACGGGCAGGAAGAATGACCTCTCCTCTGATCTCAAAATCGGGAGGAACATTATTGCTCATTAGCTGGAGGGGGATACTTCGAATCGTGCGGATATTATGGGTGACCTCATCACCCCGGGTGCCATCGCCCCTGGTGAGAGCCCTGAACAGTCTGCCGTTACGGTATGTGAGGGCCACTGCCACCCCGTCATATTTGAGCTCACAGAAATAGGAGACCTTCTCACCGACTACCTTCCTGACTCGCTGGTCAAATTCGTGAAGTTCCTCTTTATTATAGGTGTTTCCCAGCGAAAGCATGGGATAGCGGTGACTGAACGATTGGAATTCCCTGTTCAGATCACTGCCTACCCGACGCGATGGAGAGTTTTCATCATCGAACTGTGGAAAATCGGATTCCAGGCCTTGCAATTCCTTAATCAGCAGGTCATATTCGAAATCAGAAATACCTGGTTCAGCTTTTACATAGTACAGGTAGTTGTGCCGGTACAGCACTTTCCTTAATTCCTCAATCCTTATTTTCGCCTGGTCCGGGGTCATCAGAAGAACTTTTAACAAAAGTATAAAATATTTCACCTTTAAGTTTTATTCTCTACATTTAGACAGATGAAAGCTATCGTTCTGCATATCCAGGTGCTTTTGCTGCTGCTACTTGCGACGGGGAGCCTGCCGCTTGCGGGACAGCTCCAGTTTTCGGGGAAGGCTTTGGGGCTTAACTCCGGCCTGAAAGCCGCAGAAGTCATGTATGTCCTTCCGCCCGTGGATCCGCTGGAGATTGAAGCTGAAAAGGAGTTGAACAGGATCAGCCACTCCAAGCCCCTGCGCTTTGCGGTTGAACGCCCGGTGAACCTGACTCC
This sequence comes from Bacteroidales bacterium, assembly GCA_029210725.1. Taxonomy (NCBI): domain Bacteria; kingdom Pseudomonadati; phylum Bacteroidota; class Bacteroidia; order Bacteroidales; species Bacteroidales bacterium. The sequence continues at coordinate 67,061 of JARGFM010000005.1, forward strand.
CGAGACTCATGGAAGCTGGAGTCATGAGGCAGGTCTCCTTGTCTGGCGAGTGCATATATTGTCGCCCGAAGCCTACTCTCTGGGGCTGGTTTTTGCTGACTATGAGCTGATGCCGGGTGTGAAACTTTTTGTGTATGATCCTTTCATGAAAGAAGTAAAAGGGGCCTTTACTTCGGGCAATAACAAACCTTCCCGTATCATGCCGGTGGGACATATTCAGGGTGAGGAGCTGCTGATTGAAATGCAGGTACCCGAAGGGATGCATAATTATGGGGATCTGGAGCTGGAATCTCTGTCACATGCCTTTCTGAAAACAGGTTTTCAGTCTTCTGAAGCGGATGACTGTCCGGCCGGGGAGTTCGGGTGTTCGCAGAAATGTGAGATCGATGTGAATTGCACGGAGGGGGATGACTGGTGGAGGGTCAAGCCTTCCGTAGTAAGGATATACACTACCAATTTTTTCTGCACCGGAGTTCTTGTGAACAATACTTCCTACGACGGGACCCCCTATGTGATCACGGCCGAGCACTGCCTGAACAGTCAGTATTATGCGGATCGTTCTGTTTTCCAGTTTAACTACGAGAGCGCAGCCTGTTTCGGGGAGAACGGACCGTTGGATATGTCTCTGGAGGGGGCCACCATGATCGCACACGGGGATAGTATTGATTTCAGCCTGATTGAACTGGCACATACCCCGCCTCCTTCCTATGGGGTCTATTATGCAGGATGGGACCGGACCCGGTTCCAGACCAATTCCACGGTTACTCTCCATCATCCCTTCGGTGATGTGAAGAAGATCTCCCTGGATGAAGATATACCCTCCATCCCGCTCCAGCCCGGGGATGTTCCTTACAGCGGCCTGGAGGACTATCACTACTTCTCCTTCTGGTGGGTCAAACAATGGGATGTGGGCTCTACCGAAGGAGGTTCTTCCGGTGGTCCGCTTTTTAATCAGGCCCGCCGTGTGATCGGTATCCTGAGCGGGGGAAATGCGGCCTGTGGCGATTCCATTGATTATAATTACGAAACGGGCCGTACCATTTACAACCCGGCCCCTAACTATGACGACTATTTCACTCAATTTGGAATGGCGTGGGACTATGAGGCGAGCAAGGGAAATGCACTGAAACCCTGGCTTGATCCTGTTAACTCAGGGGTGGAGGTCCTTGGAGGATATAATCCATCCGGCACGGAGCCTGTCGAGGAGGCATTGGCACAAAAATTCCGTGTATTCCCCAATCCGGCCGGAGAGTTATTCTATATTACAACCAGGGAGCCCCTGCGGGAGAAGGGGCGTTATAGTGTCGTAAATCTCTCGGGAGCTTTTCTGATCCATGGGGAGCTCGACAGGGAGGGCCGGGCCGAAATTCATACCTCCGTACTGCCCCCGGGCCTCTATTTGATCCGGATAGAAGCTGACGATCACCGTGAACATCATAAACTACTGGTAAGCGGCCGATGAGAGTTATTTGTATGGTCCTGGTGCCGGTCCTGCTGTTTTTAAGCTGCGTCAAACGGTCAGATCCTTTGGCTGACCGCAGGGCTGAGGATTCATATACCCGTTATGCTGCCGGTTTCAGAGTTTTTGATCAGGGATCCTTTACACGGGTGGAAGTGACCGACCCCTGGCAACAGAGCCGGGATGTCATTTTCACCTATTTACTGGGGCCTGACAGGGAGCTGATTCCCGATTCGCTGAAGAGTTTTCCTTTTATCAGGACTCCCGTAAAAAGAGTGATTGCGCTCTCCACGACCCATGTGGCCATGATTGAACAACTGGGAACTGCCGGATCCATTGTGGGGCTTTCCGGTACAGGATTTATTTATGACCCATTCATCAGGGAAGGAATCGAATCGGGGGCGGTGAAGGATGTGGGTTACGGACAGGGACTCGATTTTGAGACCATTGTGGAACTTGAGCCGGATGTGCTTTTTCTTTATGGTGTGGAAGGCCATATAATCAGTGTTTTGGAAAAACTTAAAAACCTGGGCATCCCAGCAGTCTTTTGCGGAGAGTACCTGGAAGCGCACCCTCTGGGTAAAGCTGAATGGATCAGGTTTTTCTCTTTGTTTTATGACAGGGAGGAACAAGCGACCCGCTTTTTTAACCAGATAGACTCTGCCTACAGCTCTCTTTCAGCCCGGGCCTCCAGGGTGATCCCCAAACCAAATGTTCTGACCGGTCTTCCATGGAAAGATACCTGGTATATGGCCGGAGGGAATAGCTTTGCCGCCAGGCTGATACAGGATGCCGGAGGGGCTTATCTCTGGAAGGACAATCCATCCACCCAGGCGCTTCCCATGGACCTGGAATCGGTTTACCTGAAAGCCGTGGACGCGGATATCTGGATCAATCCCGGTGCTGCGAACAGCCTGGCTGACATCCTCTTGCTGGACGAACGTTTCGGAGATCTGAGTGTCCTGGGGGAAGGGAGCGTTTTTAATAACAATGCCCGAATCAGCGAGGGTGGCGGAAACGACTACTGGGAGTCAGGTACGGTAAGGCCCGACTTGGTTCTGGCGGATATGATCAGGGTGTTTCATCCTGATTTATTGCCAGATCATCGCTTTGTTTACTACAGGCAATTAAAATAATCCTTACTTTTGGGTAATTCAAAACCACTACCCATGGCAAGCATCAGAATACTGAAAAAGGATATTAACAAGTTTGCATTTGATCTTTTGCAGGAGTGTTTTTCCTACCGGCACTATACGGATGATCTTTCAGAAGATAAATTCGATGATGTGATCAGTAAGCTGGTGCTCTTAAGAAATGATCTTATTCTGAGGACCAACCATCCTGAAACAGATGCCGAATCCACCACTTTGAAGGCACATTACAAGCAGATTGAGCTAGATCTCCTGAAGCTTGCCGAAGTGGTGGAGGATTTAAAAAAGTAGGAGGTGATTATCTGGTCCAGAAGTGTTATTGTTCTCTATACCCTGGGGTTGCTTTTAATACTCCTGTTTGTCCTGGACATAGGCCTGGGCAGCATCTCCATAAGCCTGGCCGATATGCTGGGACAGTTAATTGGAAAATCGGTGCTTTCCGATCAGCAATTGCTCATTTTAACCAGATTCAGACTTCCACGCGTGGCGACTGCCCTGTTGGCCGGAGCTGCCCTTCCTGTATGCGGATTGCAGATGCAGACTCTCTTCCGGAATCCGCTTGCAGGCCCCTATGTGCTGGGGATTAGTTCTGGTGCAAGTTTTGGAGCTGCTCTGGTGGTGCTGGGTGCGGGAGCCACCGGTATAGTGGGCACCTGGAGTCTGGCCATTGCCGCCTGGACCGGAGCGGGGACTGTGATGCTGCTTCTCTTGTTTGTCTCTTACAGGATTAAGGATGTGATGACCATCCTGATCCTGGGCATCATGTTTTCAAGCGGATTAGCTGCCATCATCAGTATCATGCAGTATTTCAGCCAGGCTTCGGCCCTGAAATCCTTTGTGATCTGGAGCATGGGAAGCCTTGGAAATGTGAGCGGTGCTCAATTAAGCATCATGGCCTGGGCCATCCTTCCGCTCTTGCTGGTAACCCTGGTATACTCAAAAGTATTAAACGGCCTGATGCTGGGAGAAGAGTATGCGCTGAGCATGGGGGTGCGTATACAACGTACCCGTCTTGTTATCTTTGCGACTACCAGTATACTGGCTGGCACCATCACTGCTTTTTGCGGTCCCATCGGCTTCATAGGCATTGCAGTCCCGCATATGGCCAGATTCCTGCTGAAACGTTCCGACCACAGGGTGCTGGTACCTGCCAGTATGCTGACCGGGATGGTGGTCATGCTGTTCAGTGATATTGTTTCAAGACTGCCCGGTACGGAGCAAATCTTACCCATCAATGCGGTTACCTCACTGATTGGAATCCCGGTGCTGATCTGGCTGGTACTGATGAACAGAAAAGCTCAATCACTCTGATCATGAACTCCCCGGCCGATCCAATTATATCGCTCGATTGTTTTGCCATTGGTTACAGGAAGGATCATGCACTTCTGAGAGAACTGAGCCTGTCGGTCAACCGGGGTGAGATGGTCGCACTGATCGGAAGGAACGGGACAGGGAAAAGCACTCTTTTAAAATCGATGATCGGCTTAATGCAGCCTCTGGAAGGTGCTTGTGTCTTTGACGGGACCCCTTTTGAAGAATACAGTCTGCCGCAGCGAGCCAGAAGAATCAGCTTTGTCTCTTCCCAGCTCACGCAAATTCCCTCCCTGACCGTGAGAGAACTGGTTGGCCTGGGCAGAATGCCCCATACCGGATGGATGGGAAGGCTAAGCTCCAAAGATAAAATGCTGGTTCAGGAAGCTCTTCGGGAAGTGCAGCTTCTCCCCTTTGCCGGGAGACGCCTGGAGAATCTGAGTGACGGCGAAAGGCAGCGGGCCATGATTGCCCGTGCACTGGTTCAGGATACTCCGGTCATGGTCCTGGATGAGCCCACCGCTTTCCTTGATATTCCAAATACTTACGAGCTGGTCCGTCTTCTGAGCCGTTTCAGGGATAGTGGTAAATCCATTATCTACTCCACCCATGATCTGGAAACGGCCATGCAGTGTGTCGATAAAATGTGGGTTATTCACAAGGACAGGGTAGAGGAGGGTGCCCCCGAGGACCTTGGACTTTCAGGTCTGTTCGATGTCCTTTTTTCCAGTTCGGGGATCACCTTTGATGAGCGCGCCGGAAGGTTCCTCTTTTCGGCCTTGCAGAAAGGCAGTATAAGCCTGTCGGGCGAACAGGGGGAGGCCCTTATATGGACCCGCAGTGCCCTGGAAAGACTGGGATACCGGGTGGATAAGGAATCCGTTCTGAAAATACATATCAGCTCCTCACCGGGCGGGCTGTCCTGGATTTTACATGGAAAGGGAAGTCCTCTTCGCTTTGAAAACCTTTATTCCATGGCCCGGTTCTTGATACAAGAATAATTATTCAGTAATTTAAGTCCGCAAACTAAATATCCGGATTATGAAGATCAAAAGAACTATTGCTTATACTTTATCGGTCCTTGTGCTTCTTTTTTCTCTAATCGCCATTCTCGGCATCTGGGATGTGATCGATATAGAGTATCTGATCGCCAGGATGTTCAAATCTTTGATGGTAATCCTGGCTGCTGCGGCTGTCATCGTACTGATATTCTCAATTCTGGACAGACCCGACCGGCCCTTCAGAAATGAACCGGAAGAAAATTAGGAAAGTAATCTGAGAATCTTTTCCGCACCGGCTCTGTTGGAAAACTCCTTCAGGGCCTTTTCCCTTTCTCTGATCTGCTCTTCATCAAAGGGCTGAATCATAAGATCATGAAGCTGCAGTTCCAGTTCGTGATCCGATGTGGCCACCGTGCACAGTTTTTCCAGTCCGCTTCCCTCGACTGTTTCCGGATTTACCAGACAGTGTCTGCCCATGAAAAGTGCATGCAGCAGTTTGAGTTTAATTCCTGTTGCCTGGGAAGTGAAAAGCAGATTGATTTGTGCCCGGGCAATCAGGCTGTCCAGTTCCTGGTCCCCGGGATCCGCATGCAGCCGGATATTCTTATATCGGGAAAGACGCCTGCGAAATCTTCGGGAAGGATTTTTTCCTGCAACCACTACCGGGTAAGGCAGGCCAGCCAGGCTCTCCCGGGCCAGAGATAGAAACATCTCAGAATTCTCGGCCACCCCCAGATTTCCATGATAGAGGATGTAGGTACCCCGTCCGGGTAAGGACAATACCTCTTCAAAGCGGTGAAATGCCGGGATGAATGTGGCATTCCCGTACTGCTTATTAAAATATCGGGTTTCATGTTTGGCTATGGAAAGGATATGGTCGGCATGCCGGACTATTTTCTCATAAGGTTTTAACTTCACGGACTCCGACAGGAAGAAAAGCTTATGATAGAGATTCCGGGCCGACCGGGCCAGTCCCCGGTAGTATTCGTGCTCTATGTTGTGTGCCCTCACCAGGGTTTTCTTCCTGGCCTGAATGGCCAGAAGCAGCATGCCGGTAGTATGAAGTCCTTCAAAAAGTACAGGAAATGCATCTCCGAGAAGATTCTTTGGCATGGTATTTGATTTTCTTGTAATTACAATATAAGGATCCGAGTTCAAAAGGTATTTTATCCCTTTCTTCCTGGGGTAGTAATAAACTTTGAAACAAAGATCTTCAAGTTCTTTGGAAGATTTTCGCCCGTATTGAAAACAGTGGAGAATAATCCGGATCCCGGCCTGTGAGAGAGCCTGCAGTTTATAATAAACATCTATGACACCTCCGTAATCGGCCGGATAGGGGATATTGAAGGAGATTATATGAAGATATTGCGACGACATTTTAAACCCTGGTATCCAGAGCGTGTCTAACTGTTAAAGATACAGCAAAAAATATTAACAATTTTTAAAGAAAATTTTCAAAATTTAGTGCAACTTTTTTGCAATTTGCACGTTATAAAAATGTAGAAACATTATTGATTATCAAATAGATAATTTCGTTCTTTAAATTCTACATTTCTTTTCATAGATTTAGTTTTAGGGTTAGTTTAGTTTTAAGATCCCCTGGCGCCCGCCGGGGGGTCTTTTTTGTTCTGATTTCTTGCTTAGGCGAATAATCAATAACTTGCTGAAAATATTTACTATGAAACTTATTAAATATTTGTTGGGTGCCGGCTCATTTAAGTGGTACTACAGGTTATTGAATGATCTTTACAGAACCGTCTATGGCAGGGAGCTGATGTTGCATTTCCCCTTCTATATTCAGGAGAATGAATCTTTTGTTCAACGGCAGATCAATCTGGTAAATCATTGCCTTGAAAATCTGGGTGATTTGTCAGATAAACTTCTGCTGGAGGTGGGTTGCGGAAACGGTGCAAACTGCAAATATATCTCCACATTAAATGAAACGGTAAACATCATTGGGATTGATCTGAATGAAGAGAATCTGGAGATCGCCAGGGCGCATATGGGAAGCTCCAGAACAATATTCCTCCAGGATGATGCCCAAAGACTGGAACATATCGAGGATTCTTCGATCGATATTCTTATCTGCATTGAAAGTGCCTTGCATTATCCGGATAAGAATGCTTTTTTTAATCAGATCAAAAGGGTTCTGAAACCAGACGGCAGATTTGTGGTGGCGGATATCCTGCGGCGAACGGGAGATCGCGGAAGGTCGCTATGGTGGTGGAAAAAGACCATGTTGCTGCACCATACCCACGAAAATGATTACCGGAACTATGCCGCCGGAAACAAGCTGAACTATCTTTCATCCAGAGACATAAGCCCTGAAATTATGAAAGGGTATGAGGGGCACAGGAGCTGGATACCAAAGGAAAACCGAAGCTGGGCCATGTTTATCCTGCTAAGGGCAACCCTGGCCATCCTGGTCAGGCTTTACCTGAAGGAGCTTCGGAACCATAAAAAATATATGGTGTTTAACGGAGTTCATGCTTAAGGAAGATTGTCACGTTAAGTTGGTTTCATTTTTTATCTTTGCATTTCATAAAAAGAGATGCAGAAAATCGATCAAATCATCAGGCTCCTTGTTGTGGAGGCGATCAGGGAGAAGTGGGGATACCCATTGGAAGAGGAAAACGTTCAGATCCAGAAAACCAAGCGTGAATTTACAGGTGATTTCACAGTGGTTGTGTTTCCGCTGCTCCGGCATTCCAGACTTTCTCCGGAAGAGACCGGAAAGGTGCTTGGCACTTACCTCCTGGAGCATTCTGCCCTGGTATCTCAATTTAATGTGATCAAAGGTTTCCTGAATCTGGTGGTAGCACAGCAGTACTGGAAGGATTTCCTGGCAGGCGATCTGCAGGACGATTCTTTTGGCACCCTTCAGGTGGACCAGGAATCACCACTGGTCATGATCGAGTATTCCTCTCCCAATACCAATAAACCGCTGCATCTGGGACATATCAGAAACAATCTCCTGGGTCATTCAGTGGCGCGAATCCTGAAAGCTGCCGGTAAGCGTGTGGTGCAGGTTAACCTTGTGAATGACAGGGGAATCCACATATGTAAGTCGATGCTGGCCTGGCAGATGGAGGGCAAGGGTGCAGATCCGGAATCGACGGGAAAGAAAGGCGATCATCTGGTGGGTGACTACTATGTCAGGTTCGACCAGATATACAAGGCAGAGATTCAGGGACTCATGGAACAGGGAAAAAGCAAGGCAGAGGCAGAGGCCTCGGCTCCGGTTCTGCTGGAAGCTAGGGAGATGCTCAGAAAATGGGAGGCTGAAGATCCTGAGATCAGAAAACTCTGGTCCACCATGAATAACTGGGTGTATGCAGGATTTGAAGAAACATACAGGCGTCTGGGGGTTTCCTTTGATAAAACATATTATGAGTCAGAGACCTATAAGCTGGGCAGGGAAATTGTACTGAAAGGGCTTCAGGAAGCAGCCCTCTATCAGAAAGAGGATGGCTCGGTTTGGGCCAACCTGGAGGATGAGGGACTGGATCATAAGTTGCTGCTTCGCTCCGACGGAACCTCGGTCTATATGACCCAGGATGTGGGGACTGCACACCAGCGGTATAAGGAGTCGGCCTTTGATTCGCATATTTATGTGGTTGGAAACGAACAGAATTACCACTTCCAGGTTCTTGCTTTTGTCTTGAAAAAACTGGGATATGCCTGGGCTGATAAGCTTTATCATCTTTCTTACGGAATGGTTGAACTGCCCGAAGGAAAAATGAAATCCAGAGAGGGCACCGTGGTTGATGCCGATGAGCTTATGGATGAGATGGAACTCACCGCCCGGCAGATGTCGGAAGAACTGGGTAAACTGGAGGGTTTCAGCGAAGAAGAGAAAAATCGTATCTTCAGGCAGGTGGGGATGGGGGCCCTGAAGTATTTTATTCTGAAGGTCGATCCTAAAAAGAACATGACCTTTGATCCCAGGGAATCTGTTGATTTTAACGGGAATACCGGACCTTTTATACAATATACTTATGCCCGCATCCGTAGTGTTATGAGAAAAGGGGCCGGAGAGCAGAAGGGAGGAGTGCCTGAGGAACTGAATGATAAAGAGATTGCCCTGATCCGTATGATGCACGATTTTCCTGAAATACTCAACGAAGCAGCCAGAACCCTGAATCCGTCGCTTATTGCCAATTTCCTGTATGAACTGGCCAGAGAATTTAATCAGTTCTACCACGACCACAGTATTCTCACTGCCGGGACGAAGGGACAAATTATTCAGCGCCTGCTGCTTGCAGAGGCTGCCGGTAATATGATTGAATCGGGCATGGAGCTTCTGGGTATTGAAGTCCCGGAACGAATGTAGGTCCCAATCGTAAGTTACTAAGATGAAGCAGAGCATTCTGATATTACTAATTATGGGTATGGCAGTCACCGTAGCAGGTCAGAAAAGCAGGGTGATGGCAGTGAAGCAGCTGATAGATGGTGAAAAGTATGAGGAGGCTAAGGAGTTTATCGAGCTGGCCATATGGAACGATAAAACCTCCCGATGGCCCCGGACCTACTACACCAAAGGATGGTTATGTCAGACGGCTTATGAAGCCGGAGTGAAAAAAAATGACGCCAAGTTGATCAATCTCTTCCCCGATCAGCTCTACGTGGCCTACGATGCCTATGAGAAAGCCCTGGAGCTGGATGCAGGAGAGCGCCTGCACACCATCATCAGGCAGAATTATTATCTCCTTTCGAACGATTTCAGGTCCCTGGGGGAGAAGCTCTATAAAAAAGGGGATTTTAAGGAAGCCCTTCGTGCATTCGAGCATGCACTTTTACTTGCGAAAAGTGATCTGATCTCGGCTAAAACGGATACCAGCCTGGTTTATAATACGGCCATGGCCGCCTATGAAAGTAAAAACTGGGAGAAAGCCACTGCGTATTTAAGCGGACTGCATGAAGATGCTTATTCAAGCAAGGCCAGTCTGCTTCTGTCCATGGCCTTTTTAAATGTAGGAGATACTATCGGCAGCGATGAGGTGTTGATGGAGGGGGTGAAAATCTACCGGTACGAGGAATCGATGGTGATGTACCTGGTCAATAATCTGGTCAGCAGAGGCAGAGCCGAAACTGCGATCACTGTTCTGGACAGTGCCATTGTTGTCAGGCCCGACAACTTCAGGTTTCTCTGGGCAAGAGGACTGGTCTTCCAGCAGACAGGACAAAATGAGGAGGCCATAGAAAATTTCCTGAAGGCCGTAAATATATACCCTGATGAAGCAGAATTGTATTACCACCTGGGTTTGAGCTATTACAATATCGGGATCGAACTTCGTGAATCGGCTTCTCATATTTTGGAAAACAATGAATATCTCCGTGCCAGGGAGCTCTATTTGGAAAAATTCAGGGAAGCTATCAAATGGCTGGAAAGATCCTATGAATTGAACCCTCAAAAGGAGGAGGCAGCTTCCATCTTATTCCAGCTCTATAACCAGCTTCAGATGAAGTAAGCAGAAGAAGCCCTGCGGCACAGTACCCATGTCTCAGAATTTAAACTGCAGCGACAAACCGATAAACTCTTTGAACTGGGTCCGGGCCACCTTCTTCCCGCTGCCATCGGGCAGGAGGATGGGCGAACCTTCCGAATCAAGCACCGCGAATCGTATATCATCATCATAGATCAGGTGGAGGTTGATCCGGACCGTAAAGAACCAATTGATTCTCTGATCCAGGATCAGTTCCCAGTCCACATCCACATTCTGGGGTTTATCCAGGTAGCCTGAAAACAATCTGATTCGGTTTTCTATGGTCAGATCCTTGAATGGACTTACTTTGTTGTTAACTACGATCTGCGCCCCCATCTCCTGTTTGGCTCTCCTGCCCTCCTCAATACCGTGCTTGGTCTGATCGATCTGGGCGGTGTCAAGGACAAAGGTGTTCTTGTAGGAAAGGGGGGCCATGTTTATACTTGTATTCTTGATGGGTTTATATTCCACACCCAGACCTAAAGTCAGGGAGCCCGGATTCAGGAATTTGGAGACCACCACCGAATCGTTGGGGTAATTATAACCTTTGGCCAGCTGGTTTTTCATGTAAAAGGTGGCACTCATCCCGATTTTTCCGGAAGCATTTCTGTTGAATTTGGAGTTGATCTCAAAGAGATCATGATTTTTACGAAAACCGTTCTCTTTTGTACTCAGAGTTCCAAAATTGATCCGTATGGAGTTGAACCATTTGGTATTGGCCGCATTGTTATTATAGGTAGCTTCCCCAAGCAGGTCTATCAGGGTGGAGAAGGAGCTCTCTCCTCCTTTGGTCCAGTTGCTCAGGTAGCTCTGGTTCAGGGAGAAAGAACTTCCGAAATCATAATTCCAGTAAACGGGGTCCGGTTCAAGCCGGTCCATGGTGACCAGGGATAGCTCGGGCATTTGCACAAATTCAGGAAGATAATGGATATCCTCTTTCATCAGGCGGCTGATACTTACATCGTCTTCAAGCAGGAGGCTGATCTCATTGGGCCCGGGATTTCCGATCCAGATGGTGATGGAGTCTTTGTTATAGTTTTTCACCCAGACCCGGTATGCTTCCTCGTCTCCCCTGGTGAGCCAGAACGGGATCCTGTTTCCATACATATCATTTATCCACAGGATACTTGAGTCACGTTCGCTGGTATAATCAAGAAGTTTGTTCACAGCATATTGCAGAGAATCGAGCTGGTTTTCTCCTTCCAAAAACTGAAAAGGTGAATCCTCAGGAGCCTTCCAGACCAGCCCGGGCATGTAATAAAAAACCTTGCTTTTATCCTCGGACAAATGGCCTGGCTTTTTTTCCGTATCCAGGGATGGAATAATCTGATTATTGCGGATGGAGTGCAGGGTAATCCCCAGGGACTTCAGGGCGGAACTGTCAATAATCGAGATGATAAGCGTATCGGGAACCGGGAGAGGAGTTTCGACGACCGGTGAGGAATCAGATACAACAGCAGTATCTTCAGATATATCCGGAGTCCCGGGACCGGGATAGATAAGCCGGATCTCTTTTCTCAGGTATAGGTCAGGGCTCCATCCACCCGGATCCACCAGAAAGGTCGAATCATTCACCCATTTCACATCACTGCTTCCGGAAAGCACCGGTTCTCCAGCCTCGACTGCAATCAGCCTAAAATCTTCTTTCAGGAGTCTGTGTCGTACCGAGTCGAAGGGTTCAATGCTGTGATCCAGAAGGCGCTGGAGAGCTTTTCTTAAAGAATCCTCCTCTGCCTGCCAGTGAGCATCCGTCTGAACCACTTGTTCCACAAAGGCCTGGGCTGCTAGGGTACTGAACTGAGGACTGCTCTTGATAGAATCGGCGCTGCCTGAATCCGGATTGGTTCTTATTTGTGCTGACAGGGTACAGGCCATCAGGCTGGCCAGCACCAACAACGATAGTTGTTTCATTCTTGCGTGTTTAGATTCCGCTTGATTAACGGATGGCTAACTATATATATTTCCCTTGGCGGCGAGAACTGTATTGCTGAGCAGCGATACCCTGGTCATGGGCCCAACCCCACCCGGTACAGGCGTAATATAGGAACACAAGGGTGCAACTTCATCAAAAACCACATCCCCTTTGAGGCGGAAACCTGATTTGGTTTCAGGGGAAGGGACCCGGGTTGTTCCCACATCGATCACCACGGCGCCCTCTTTGACCATACCGGCCTTGATAAAACCCGGCGATCCCAGAGCAGCGATCAGTATATCGGCAGATTTACAGAGGCCTTCCAGATCCTGTGTGCGGCTGTGAGCCACAGTGACGGTGGCATTCATTGACTTCTGCGACATTAAGATACTCATGGGCCTTCCCACAATATTACTTCTGCCCACCACCACGCAGTGCTTGCCTGAAGTCCCGATGTGGTACCGTTTCAACAATTCGATAATTCCAAAAGGGGTAGCCGAGATAAAAGAGGGGAGTCCGATCACTGTTCGCCCCACATTTACAGGGTGAAAACCATCCACATCTTTTCGAGGGTCGATGGTCTCAATGACTTTTTGTTCATGGATATGGCTTGGCAGTGGCAACTGAACAATAAAGCCGTCCAGTTCAGGATCTTCGTTGAGCTCCCGGATCTTATCCAGAAGCAGATTCTCTTCTACCTCATCTTCGAAACGGATCAAGGTGGAACGGAAGCCCACTTCTTCACAGTCCTTGATCTTATAGGCCACATAGGTTTCGCTGCCTCCGTCATGACCCACCAGGATGGCTGCCAGATGCGGGGGCCTCTGACCGGCCCTTATCATAGAATCCACTTCTGCTTTGATCTCTTGTTTGAATGCCTTTGCGGTGGCTTTGCCATCAATTAGATGCATATTATTTCATGTTTGGAATGCGCATTTTTTTACCGGAAGTCATCATCTTCATCATCTTTCTGGTCTCATCAAATTGTTTGACCAGCCGGTTTACCTCCGGAACAGTAGTTCCGCTGCCATAGGCAATTCTCTTTCTCCTGCTTCCATTCAAAAGAGCCGGGTTTGTTCGTTCCTCAGGGGTCATGGAATTGATGATGGCCTCTATCCCTTTGAAGGCATCATCGTCCATATCCAGGTCCTTCATGGCTTTTCCCATGCCCGGGATCATGCCGGCCAGGTCTTTGATATTGCCCATCTTTTTGATCTGCTGAATCTGAGACATGAAATCAGTAAAATCAAATTGATTCCTGGCGATCTTTTTCTGCAGTTTACGGGCCTCTTCCTGATCATACTGTTCCTGGGCCTTCTCCACGAGCGAAACGATATCTCCCATTCCAAGAATCCGGTCGGCCATCCGTTTCGGATGAAAGGCATCCAGGGCATCCATCTTCTCACCCGTTCCCACGAACTTGATTGGTTTGTCAACCACAGAGCGAATGGATAGAGCGGCTCCACCACGGGTATCCCCGTCAAGTTTGGTCAGGACCACGCCATCAAAATCGAGCCTGTCATTAAACTCTCTGGCTGTATTCACGGCATCCTGACCGGTCATGGAGTCGACCACAAAAAGAATTTCGTGGGGATTGACCGCCTCTTTTATGGCAGCAATCTCCTTCATCATCTCTTCATCAATGGCCAGACGTCCTGCAGTATCGACAATCACTGTATTATATCCCTTTTGCTTCGCCTCTTTAACAGCAGCTTTTGCAATTTTAACCGGGTTCATGTTGCCCTCCTCCGTGTAGACCGGAACACTGATCTGATCGCCCACAACTTTTAACTGGTTTATGGCTGCAGGCCTGTAAACGTCACCTGCCACAAGCAGGGCTTGCTTTCCCTGCTTATTTTTCAGGTGATTGGCCAGTTTCCCAGCAAAAGTGGTCTTACCGGAACCCTGTAATCCGGCAATCAAAATAACTGTGGGATTTCCTTTCAGATTGATGGCGACATTTTCGCCTCCCATAAGTTTGCTCAGATGGTCATGGACAATCTTGACCATCATATCCGAGGGCTTCAGGGAAGTCAGGATTTCCTGACCCAGTGCCGCTTCCTTGACCTCTTCGGTAAACTGTTTGGCTATTTTAAAGTTGACGTCGGCATCCAGAAGTGCCCTTCTCACATCTTTCAGGGTTTCCGCCACATTGATCTCGGTGATCCGTCCCTGTCCCTTGAGCATTTTAAAGGAGCGCTCAAGCCTTTCTGATAGATTTTCAAACATTTGCAGTCGATTCTGTGATCAAGCTGCAAAAATAGCTAAAATCACTCATATTTCCACTTCTATTCCGAGGGGCTTACCAGCAGGCTGCCCAGAATGGATATATGGTCCAGGTCAGAGTAATCATAAATGTAGAAACCATCCTCCCCGATCATAAACAGAAAGCTTTCCAGAGGAATTACATCATAGGCGTGAATCCCGGGAAATGCTGAGATTAAATGGGGAGTAATGCTGTTTTCATACCTGGCGTTGTACACCTTCAAGCCAAATTCCCCTTCGCATACAAAGAGGGTTCCCTGATCGATTCCCAGTCCGTAGGGTTCAGTCATAGATAAGGAGGCGAGCCGTTCGGGCTTCAGTTTATCAGAGATATCCACCACCTCAAGCAGATCCAGGGTTCCTCCGCAGGCATTTCCCGAACGAAGGGTCACATAGGCTCTGTCTCCTTCTACAACTACAGGATCACAGGCGGTAATATGCTGATAGGTGGAGAGCATATTCGGCGATCCGGGATTGGCCAGATCCAGAATATGCATGCCACTGGATGTTCCCACATAGAGAAAAGCATCTGCAATAAACAGAGTTTCCACTCCTCCCCACAGCCAAAGCTCACTCTCCACCATCAGCTTGTCTGTATTGGAGATATTAATGCTCTTCAGCTTCTGGGAACTTTCCGAAAGGGCATAAAGATAGTCGTCATAAGTAATGAAACGGGCCATGGAACCTCCCACCCCATAGCTATTGTTTGTTGCTCCGCCTCTGGCAGGAGCAAAGCCTGATTCAAGCGCATAGGCCCAGTATACGGGCCAGGGTTGGGGATAGTTATGTACTTCCCTGGTGATTTTCTTCACCTGAAACCCGGTGATCACCCCCTTCTCCTCATCAATTTCATCGAGGGGATAGTCATAATCGTAGGAAGGAATGATATATTCGAACAGATCCTCAATTCTTTCCCGGAGCCGGGGCTGCTCCGGCTCAGAAATATCAATGATCAGCAGGTCCGTATAACTTTCGGCATAAAGCAGATTATTTCGTATGGCCATGTCCACATTACCAGGCACTTCAATAAACGCTTCAGCCTCCGGATGAGCAGGATCGCTCAGATCCACCACATGGATCCCCTTCTGGTATTCATTAATAAAGATATGAGACCCGTAAAAACTGATCTTCCCCGGTTTTTCCATGTCTGCTCCTCCAGTCACCGCGAAAGAGGAGCGGAGCTCATCATAGGACATATATACGGGAACATTGGCCAGGTAGCTTTGTAAGCGCCTGTCTTCGCAGGAGGACAGAGCAATGCCGGCCATGGAAAATATCAGGAGAAGCTGCTTCATATAGCCTTTTATTTAGCTTGTTTTGCTCTTAAGATGCAGAGTCGTGATACGTGGTTGCGTGCTCACGCAACCTTTCCCTGTGAGGCTTCATCCTGACAGAAATAAAGCCCTGATGATAAAGTTCGGCTTTTATAAAGCACCTAAAAGAATCCCCCTGATCATTTTGCTGTCGGGTTTTTTATCTCCATGGCTGCTGGCGCAGGATACAGACCATGTCTACCTGAAATCGGGAAGTGTGATCAGGGGGAAAATAACCGAAATTGACCCCGTAAATCATGTAAAGATTGAAGATTTGTGCGGTAACCTGTGGTACTATCAGATTTCCGATGTAGAGAAGATAAGCTCCGAACCCTTTGAATCGGCTTTACGCAAGGCTCAGGGGCCCGTGGGTTTCGATGCCGGTTTTGTAAACATGACCTCCATTGGCTTTCTGGCCGGGTCCTCACACAACTCCCAGGCAGCCCCTTTCAGTCTGTTAATGGTGAATGGATACCTTGCCCCCAATGGCCTGTTTGCAGGGATCGGAACGGGTGTGGAATTCCTTTCCACTACCTATGTGCCTCTCTATTTTGATGCGAGGTATGAGCTGCCAGGTACGGAACTGGTTCCCTACTTGATGGCCAAAGGCGGATATGCCCTGCCACTTAGCTCCGGTCGTTCTGAATATGATATTGTCTATGAATATTCGGGCGGTCCCCTGCTTGGAGTGGGACTTGGACTAAAAATAAGGACCCGGACCCATTTTGCCTGGGATATGGAGCTGCTTTACCGCTACCAGGAGACCTCTTATAAGGAAATATACGACTGGAACAACCAGGAGTATGACTATACAGATATTTTTAACCGGATCGAAATACGATTAGGATTCTATATCGACTAATCCTGGCTTGTGGATTAGGTTTTCCTCCCGGCCCGCTGATGAATCGTCTTTGGTGGGCCGGTTTATTATTTCAGGTTTTTCCGGGCTTTTTGCTGTTAAATCTCAGGACAAGATAACCGGATATCCCGGCGATAAAAGAGCCCACCAGGATACCAGCCTTAGAAGATTCGAGGAGAAAGGGATTATCACCGAATGCCAGGTTAGCGACGAAAATCGACATGGTAAAACCAACTCCGGCCAAAAGTGCAATGCCTGTAATCTGTTTGAAGTTTACTTCAGCAGGAAGTTCTGCAAAGCCAAGCTTCACCCCGATCCAGGAGAAGAGTATAACCCCGATGAGCTTGCCTGCAACTAAACAGATCACGATGATGCCTCCCAGGCTAAGATCCAGGTTTCCTCCCCCTTTAAATGCCACCCCGGCATTTGACAGGGCAAAGAGAGGCATAATCAGATAGGCAACCCAGTTGTGCAGCCTGTGTTCAAGAAGTTGCAGAGGCGATTGAACCTTCTCGGTCCAGTCCTCCAGGTGGTCAATATTTTCAATCTGCTGTTTTGTAAGGAGAGGCGAACCGGGTTTGTCGCTTGCTTTAATGTCATCCACAATTTCGCATAGTTTCTCATAGTAGGTAGCCACACCTATCTTTTGCCGGATGGGGACGGTGAATGCCAGCAGTACCCCGGCGATGGTGGGGTGAATTCCTGCTTTCAGAAACAAAACCCAAATGATGATGCCAAAGAAGAAGATAAGCCCCTTGGCGTGTATCTGTTTATAGGAGAGGAAGAAAAGAATGGCAAGAAGCACAGAGGCTATGGCAATTAGCGTCCACTGGATGCTTCCGCTGTAGAAGAGGGCAATAACCATTACGGCACCCAGGTCATCCACAATGGCAAAGGCGGTCAGGAACACTTTGAGTCCCAGCGGAACCCTGTTCCCCAAAAGTCTCAGAATGGCCAGTGAAAAGGCGATGTCTGTAGCCATGGGTATGCCCCAGGCATGTGAGTTTTCGAGATTTCTGTTCAGGACCAGAAACAGTGCAACAGGCACCAGCATGCCCCCGATTGCTGCAAAAAGGGGGAAGGAGGCCTTTTTTACGGAGTTCAGTTCCCCGATTAGCAGTTCTCTTTTTATTTCCAGTCCGATCAGAAAGAAAAAAATGGCCATCAAACCGTCGTTGATCCACAGAATCAGCGGTTTTATCAGCTCAAACCCGGTGGTGCTTATTCCTACTTTGTATTGCCAAAACGACTGAAAACTGCCGGCCCAGGGTGAATTGGCCAGTATCAGGGCCAGCAAAGTGGCTCCGAAGAGCAACATGCCGCTCAGACTCTCAATGCGGATAAATTTCTGAAAGGGGGTTTGTACAACTTTCTTAAGCGCAGACATATGATTAAATTAAGGAGAGACCGTTTATCGGATTAAATTTAAATAAAAAACGGGCAAATATCTTCTTTATCCGGGAAGTATATAATGGATGGTGGCATTCGGTCCAAGCGGAATATCGAAGAGCAGCCATACAACCAGCAGTAATATCCAGACTACCAGGAAGGCAATGGAGTAAGGCATCATGGTAGAAATGATGGTTCCGATGCCGGCTTTGGGTTCATATTTTTGTATAAAAGCGATAATCAAAGCAAAGAAACTCATCATGGGTGAGATTACATTGGTTACGCTGTCGCCGATCCGGTATACAACCTGGGAAAGCTCCGGGGAATAGCCCAAAATCATGAACATAGGAATAAAAATGGGAGCCAGAATAGCCCATTTGGCAGAAGCACTTCCCATAAGCATATTGATGGTTGCTGAAAAGAGGATAAAGAGGATCATCAGCGGGATCAGCCCGATCTCTGAGGACATCAGGAAATTGGCACCCTTCACAGCCAGAATGATTCCGAGGTTGCTCCACTTGAAGTAGGCTACGAACTGGGCAGCAAAAAAAACCAGCACCAGATACAGGGCGAGGGTTTTCATGGAGTCCCCCATGCCATTGATCACATCGCTGTCGTTTTTAAATTTTCCCGTCGTAAAACCATAGGCCAGCCCCACAGCCCCAGCCG
The DNA here is from genome assembly GCA_029210725.1 of Bacteroidales bacterium. Classification (NCBI taxonomy): domain Bacteria; kingdom Pseudomonadati; phylum Bacteroidota; class Bacteroidia; order Bacteroidales; species Bacteroidales bacterium. The sequence continues at coordinate 85,876 of JARGFM010000005.1, forward strand.
TGAAAAAGAGCATAGCGACGACCCCTTTGATCAGCGGCGAGCTGAGTAATGCCCCGTCCGTTCCCCTGAAAAAACCATTTTCCGGAATGATTCCCGCGAAGGTGATTCCCATGATCACAGCCAGGGTGATCCCGGTTGCCAGGAGCCCCTTTTTTTCAGTACGCGATAACTTCTCGAAGGATTGTTCCTTTGACTCTATCCCTCCCTTATATTTTCCCAGCCTCGGTTCAATGAGCCGTTCGGAGATAAAAGTGCCCGTAAATGCGATGATAAAGGTGGAGGCTACCATAAAATAGTAATTTGCAGTGGGATTGACTTCATAGGCCGGATCCAGAATCTGAGCCGCTTCCGTAGAGAGCCCCGCCAGCAAGGGATCGACAGTTCCCAATATTAAATTGGCGCTGAATCCGCCCGAGACTCCGGCAAATGCGGCTGCCATACCGGCTACCGGGTGCCTTCCCACAGCAAGAAAAATGACCCCTGCCAGGGGTATAAGCAGAACATATCCTACATCGGATGCCATATTTGAAAGAATCCCTGTAAAGACCAGTATAAAAGTGAGAATCTTACCCGGAGCATTTAATACAAGGAGACGAATGAAAGCTGAGATCAGTCCGCTTTGCTCGGCAATGCCAATACCCAGCATGGCCACCAGAACGATACCCAGAGGAGCAAAACTGGTGAAATTTTCAACCATCTCCAGCAATATGCGGTGTATGCCATCGTGCGACAGAAGATTTACAGTCCGGACCATTTCTCCGGTGGCCGGATGAATGGCCTCCCAACCCAGCACGTGTCCGAGCCAGGACAGCAGCAGGGCAAAAAGGGCAAAAAGAGCAAAAAGTGTGGCGGGATGGGGAAGCGCGTTGCCTGCCTTTTCCGTCCAGTCCAGCAGTCGTTGCAAGAAATTATTCCGTTTTGTTGTACTCATACCTTCCATGATGATTTATGGCCGGTGAAAATAATTAATCTTTTAAAACAGAGTTTTTGTTCATAATTATAACTTAATATTATTATACCATGTATAATAATATTATTAAGTTATAATATACGTATATAAGTTTCAGAAAATACCATCAGTCAGAATTTAACTGATGTATCCAATCCCTTTCTCCACAAGTTCATCATACCTCTTCTTATTAAAGGAATAGAGGTAGGGGGCCTTATGCGCACCACCGGTAAGCTGTTTTTCACGACGGTCCAGAAAGCCAAGTTTCAACATCTTTTTTTGAAAATTTCCCCGGTCCAGGTTTCTGCCAAGAATTTGTTCATATAGTGTCTGGAACTCTTTCATGGTAAATTTATCAGGTAGCAAGGAAATCCCGACAGGCATATAATTGATCCTGCTTTTTAGCTGTTCCACGGCTTTTTCCACTATTTCCTCGTGGTCGTACAGAAGATGGGGAAGCCCGCTTAAAGGGATCCAGGTACATTCGTCACTCAAAAAATCCGGTGCGGGTACACAGGAATGCATATCCACCAGCGAAAGATAACCAGAGCTGATAAATCGCTGTTCAATAAATGCTTTCATTTTAGTAAAGTCCTCGCTCATAATCTGATTGAATTCGGGCAGGCCTCTTTTTTCCCTTCTGTTTACATCGCCAAAGGTATGAAACTGCTTCAGGTAGGGGAGTCTTATACCTGTACGCTCTTCCAGGATCCTGGTGGCTGCCTGATCCATATCCTCATCCAGGCGAATGAATCCTCCGGGCAACATCCAGTAATTATGCTCCTTAAGTTTAAGCAGCAGAATATGTAGTTCATTCAGGTCAAATCCGATGACCACACAATCTATGGAGACGCCCGGTAAGAACAGATCGGGATCGCCGAGTCCGACAGGAAAGTGCATTTTATTATTCATAAGTTAAAGATACAAATTAATGTGTCATTTGCACACAATATTTGTTAAGCTTCATATTCTAAAAAGAATGAAACGACAATGATGAAAAATGGCTTCATGATAAACCCGAATTGTCCGGGGACCCCATCGGTTTTCTGCTTCCCCCGGCGGTTCCGTCAGCTTTATATTCCAGGTGAGTTTCTCTTATTTAAACTGATAAAGAAAAATGATGACCCCTTTTAAGGCATGTTTCTTACTTCCCTTAATCTCAAGAGTAACTTCCACTTCTGTTTTGGCAGTACCCCTCAGGTTGGTAATAGCCTTCAGCTTTGTAGCGATACGTACTTCGCTGTTGACCACAACAGGCTGGCCGAATTTCAGCTTGTCAATGCCGTAATTCACCAGCATGCTGCAGTTGTTTACTTCGATGCTTTGGAACCAAAGATAGGCAAGAAGTGAGACACTCAGGTATCCATGCGCAATGGTTGCTCCATATGGGCTTTCCCTTTTAGCTCTTTCCTCATCCACATGTATCCATTGATGATCCAGGGTGGCATCAGCAAAAAGGTTGATTTGTTCCTGAGTAATTTTGTGGTAATCAGAAGTTGCGAGATCTTTGCCTGCATATTGTTCAAACTCGTTGTAGCTATTGATAATTAGTTTTGCCATGGATCAGTTTTGTGATAATAAACTAAAAATTAACCTTATGCCTTAATACGGGCTCTGTTTATCAGGCATCAGTTCCAGAGTGAGCCCTTGTACCCCGGGTTCTGCTTACGGATTTCTATTCAAACAGCAGGGTAGGATCCAGAGCATAACGGCCGAAGAGTTTTCCGTATATGGCTAGTCCGCCAGGCATCCCTTCATCAACCTCGAAACGAATATTCAGTTTTCCGTCCGGTGAGTTCCTGAGCAAATCAAGGGGTATATTCGATTTGAGCAGGTAACCATAAGAGCCGGCTTCCCTGAGTTTCCCGTCCCGGGGCTGGGAAAACCACGAAAGGACCCCCCTGTGATCAGCCGGATCATCCTCCAGATAGAACAGGTCGACCACCTGCCCGTTCACCTTCACCTTCAACAGCGTCGGATATTTATAGCTGTCGGTCATGGGATAGGAGTTCGGGTTCCTGCTGGGATCAACAGTGCCCCGTCCCCGCATATAATCACCTTCCAGTTCGCTTCTGTCCTTTCTGTCCTTTCCATGCAGTTTTTTTGCTGAGGCTTCAAACACCAGGGTAAGCTTTTTAACTTCCTGCAGCTTCATTTCCGAAGGGATGGGAAGCTCATAGGAGAAATAGCCTTTCCCTGCCCCGTTCACTTTTAAACCATTTAGAATATTCCACTGGCCATCGGACCATCGGGCTTCGCTGAAGGAGGCAGGTTCAAAGGTAATCGCGCCCCTCTTTACAGAACTGTCAGCATCCCGTTCATCCCTTTCTTCCACCAAGAAACTGGTGAAATTAAGATGATAGATATAGGCATTTTCATCACGCAGCCTGAGAGTAAGGTGATACAGCCCCGGAGTCTGAGGCATTCTCACATAGAGTGGTGTTACCTCGCCATTGAAATAGGGGATGGATTCCAGTATTTCGCTCTTTAACAGAAGATGTCTGAATTTCCCGTGCGAATCCCACCCCGACAGTTCATAGTCCAGGATAAAGTGATCGGGAGGAACCTGGTCTGTCATTACGGACAGGTAGAGTGGTACCTTTTCAAGACCATCCGGTCTGACGGATTTGCACAATTCAGATCCGGTGGAGAGGTATACTTCACTATGCAGGTGCCGTAGCTCCATGTCCGGGATAAACTCATTGAATCCGGGAAACTTCTCGCTGCGGTCATACTTATAATATCCGTTCCACTCATTGATCACATCGTGATGTTCCGTATAGAGCCATCCGGCTACTTTAGGGTGCCTTCTGAATTCATTCATCATGATGTGATAGTCCCAGCTCCAGTCCACATCCCCGGTACTTCCATCGTAGCCCCATACGTTTCCACACTCGCTGTTAAACATGGGAACATGCGTTTGGGTATTCCCCCCGATGAAGTTCCACTCAGAACCCACATAGGTATTTTCCACTGCATGATCGAGAAATTCACGCCACCTGTATCCAGGCAGGTAGGCGTGCCAGGTGTTGAGGTCGGTCACCACATGATCATAGTTGCAGGGCGAATTATCCTCTATAAGCCTGCCGGGATCTAGCTGCTTGGCTTCCTCATACTTTTCCCTGACCCATTGCTGAGTTTCAGGAAGATAGGCCCGTTCTTTTCCTTCTCCCGTAAACAGCCCCCAGGTTTCATTAAAAAGAACCCAGGAGAAGATGGAGGGGTGATTATAGTCCCGGGCTATCATTTCCCGCATGGCATATTCCCATTCTTCCTTTGCCTTTTCATCGGGTTCTCCCCAGAAATTGGGTACATCTGCCATGATCAGCAGTCCCAGTTTATCCGCCCAGTAAAGCTTACGGGGTATTTCGACCTTAATATGGATCCGGTTACCGTTAAGACCGATCTTCTTGGACCTGATGATTTCGTCTCTCATAAACTCGTCACTGGGATAGGTGTAGAAGCCTTCGGCATGGTAGGCCTGATCAAGACTCAGCTGGAGATAGACTGGTCTGTTATTCAACGCCACATAGGGAAAGGGTGTGCCGGGCAGATCCATAATACTGATCTTTCTCATTCCAAAATAGCTGGAGAGCTCATCAAATATGCCCTGGTTATTATGAAGCTGAACCTTCAGCTCATAGAGGTAAGGATTTTCCAGTTCCCAGAGCTGGGGATTGGGAATGCTGAATTCAAACTCCACCTCCTGCATTTTTTTCCCGATTTTCGGTGAGGTGATCATCCCTGGTATGTCCTGATTGGGGAAAGTAAGATTGATAAACAAATCCTCCTCTGCCGGATGGTCCAGCAGGGCAGATACCTTTACGGAGCCCTTATCGATATCGGGAGTAAAATGTATCCTCTTCAGGGCAATGGCCCCCCGGCTTTCCAGATAGACGGTCTGCCAGATTCCTTTGGCTTCTCCGTAGCCCTGCTTGCCCTCCAGTTTGAAAGGCTGCGGGCTGTCATCCACCCTCAGTACCAGCTGGTGAGCCTGCCCCGGGGTGGTAAATTCAGTGAGATCAAATTCGAAAGGAGTATACCCGCCCCGGTGTTCACCCACAAATTCTCCATCGATCCACACTTTGGTAAGCCAGTCGCACGCGCCGATAATGAGAAAAGTCCTTCGTCCGTTCCATTCTTCAGGAATATCCAGGCGCCGGCTGTACCAGGCCATGTGGGCCTTGTTTTCCACACCCGATAATTGCGATCCCCAGGGAAAGGGAACCATGATCTTATCCGTGAACATGGGCCGCTCATGCCAGCCTGTTTCCATGCCGGTATCCAGACTGTCAAACTGAAATTCCCAGATACCGTTCAGGTTTATCCAGTTGTCACGCTGAAAGTCGGGGCGGGGATGTTCCGGAAGGGGGATCTCCTGGGCAGCAAGACTCATGCTCAGTATCACGGTAAAAATAATAACGCCGGTGCATAGAATTCTCTTCATGTTCTGATTTCCTTTGGTAAGTTGTTCGGGTTTTTTAGTGTCAGTCTTCAATGGCCACGCCCACGTACGAATCGGCTGTTCCATAATACAGGAACCATTTTGAGCGGAAGCAGACCAGCCCTTCCGCAAAGGTGGTTCCCGATTTATATTGTCCGCTCAGCTCATGGGGAAGAGTGGGTTTTAACAGACAGGTATCTGAGCGAAAAAGCACTTTTCCCGGCTGAAGCGGATCAAAGACAATCTTCCCAACCGTATAGCTGCCTCTGGGCAGATCGGGAGAGGCATCCTCACCCTCGGAATTTTTGCCATTGTACAGCAGGACAATACCTTCCTCTGTCAGGACTGCCGGCGGACCGCACTCTGTCAGGTTGCTGTCGAAGAACCCGGGGCGGGTTTCAATAATTGCGGCCAGTTCACCTTCCTCATCCAGACCGGGATACCAGTCAGAGAGGTTCTCCGACCAGGCCAGGTTGATAAACTGTTCTCCCCAGTACATCCAGTACTTTCCATCGATTTTTGTCACCACCTGCTTTTCACCTTCAAGCCGGGTAATTATGGATCCTGATTTGGACCAGTGTTCCAGGAATTTGCCTTCATATGCCTTTGCAAAAGCAGGGCCCTTTTTCTCCCAGTGCACAAGATCCCTGGAGAAAGCGATGCTGAGTCTGGCCACTTCCCGGTTCCAGGAAGTGTAAGCCATTACGTAAAGACCGTCGTCAGTGACAACCACCCTGGGATCCTCGCATCCTCCGGGATAATCGTACTGCATGAATTCACCACTGTCGGGATAGAGTACCGGCGTGGGATATATTTCAAAATTCAGGCCATCCTCACTGCTCGCCAGACCAATTCTGGAGGTTCTTCCACCCAGAATCGCATCCGGGTTGTCCTCGGCCCTGAAAAGCACCTGTATCTTATTGTCTTTCACGATGGCAGCAGGATTGAACACATCCGCCTTCTGCCATTGCACCCTCTCATTCTTAATGGGACAAATAAAAGTATAGGTGGAATCGGCCCCCAGAACGGGATTCTCTTCAGGTTTTTGAAATTCAAGGAAGGCCGCTTCCGTTGCTTTTTCGGAATTGACTGCAGAACTACATCCGGCTGCGATCAACCAGGTCAGCAGAAAAATTGCATTTTTCATATTCAAAGTGTTTTTTATGCCAGTTCCCAGGCCTTTTTCATCAGTTTTTTAGTTAGCAGGATCCCTTCATGCTCACTCTTCTCTGTTCCTTCATACTCGATGCCGATGTAGCCCCGGTAATCGGACTCCTTGACAATCTTCATCATCCTGTAATAGTCTATTTTCGTAACCTCGCCTTTTTCATTGAAGTTGTATGATTTGGCGCTTACCGCCCTGGCATAAGGCAGCAGTCCGGCAACTCCCTGATACCTGTCATAAACCCGGTCGCACTCACCCTGTGTGGATCCCCATTTGGCCGACAGGCACCAGTTCCCGAAATCAGGGAAGGCCCCGAAATTGGGCCGGTTCACCTCTTCAATGATCCCTGCAATCAGGGCGGCATCGGAGCTGAACAAACCGTGATTTTCAATCACAATGCTGATATCGGCCTTTGCTGCATAATCGGCCAGTCTCGACATTCCATCCATGATGGCCATCCGGTATATTTCCCGGTCGGCATCACCAAAGGCATTCACACGCATGATCGGACAACCCAGCAGTTTTGCTGCATGGACCCATTTATAATGATTTTCCACCGACTTCAGTCGCGTTTTTTCACTGGCCGCCCCCAGGTCTCCTTCATCATCGACCATCAGAACCAGGTTTTTGACCCCCGCATCTGCAGAACGCACTTTCATTCTGTTCCAGAAGGCCTCATCCTTGGCCTTTCCCGGGTAGAGACCATTTACAAATTCAACGGCATCGATCTGATATTTGTCCATAGAAATGGAGGCAAAGTCGGCCGGATCCAGATCTCCTCTGCGGAAACTCCGGTGCAGGGACCACTGAGCCAGGGATATTTTCAGTTCCTTTTCTTCCTTGCTGTTTGCTATCAAGGGGTTCGTAGCCAGGGCCGTTGCCCCCATTACAGAGTTTCTGATAAATGTTCTCCTTTTCATAGTTTAGTTTACTAAATGGTCTGTATTGAAATGCCTGACGGAAGCAGAAGATCTTTGTTATAGCCATGACCATCCCTGCTGAACTGTCCATCCGGGAAGAAGACCCTGACGGTATCGCACAGCGAGGGGCAAGATAGCAGTAACAAAGCCATTACTGAGAGAGTAAGCCGGAGTTGAAGGATGTTTCTTTTTTTCATGATTACTTCATAAGGCTGGCGACTATTTCACAAAAAGTGTGTACTCGGATTTCCACTCCTCTGTATCGCCGGGTTTGACAGAAAGCCAGACTGAGTTCTCCGGGCTCAGGGTGGTACGGCATGCCCAGAATGCCATGCGATGCAGCGGCTTATCCACCGTAAAAGTGACACCCGCTCCTGATTTATGGTTTTGCACGGTAACCTGATGATCAGACAGCTCATCGCCATAACCTTCAAGTAAGAGGAAGAAGGAATCATCACCTTTCAGGTCCCTGATAAATCTTAATTCATTTTCCCGGATTTCAGCAAAACCCAGAGCATCGTCACTGGTGGAAACAGGGTAGGGGAAGCTGATGCTGAAGGCCCTTCCGCTTGGCTCGCCGTCAATCATAAAAAAGTTATGATTGAACTGGTCAGTCTCGATCCCTTTTGTCCCTGTATTCTGAAGCCTGTGTTCCATGGAAAACCCATTACTCTTCAGCCTGATTATCTTGTGGTATACATAACTATAGCCTATATCGCTGATTAACTCGTGCCTGAAGGAGATCCAGTCGGCACCATGTTCCACGGTCCACTTCCCGGAGTCAAGCAAATTGTAAAAATTCCTGAAATTGTAGCTTTCCTCATCCGGCTTCTCAATAACTCCGACGCCGATCCTTACATACTTCCCCCCCGGTTCTGCCTCGTCATAGCCCAGTCCCGCTTTGATATACCCCTCCACCGGTCCGGTCAGATCTTCATGAAACAGGGGGTCGTGGGTCTCTTTCCAGTACCCGAAATACTCATGTCCCTGGTACTTCACACTGCCGATTATCCCTGACCAGTCAAAGCGGGTGGCTCGATACAGACCATTTTCCGGATCCGGAAGATAAATTTTCATCTCCACTTTTTCATTGGATATGGTCAGGGATGGAAAATGATCAAAATTCATCTCTTTAAAGGTACAACTTCCGGTGCTGAGTGCCATAACAGCCAGCACGAAATTCAGGTTTAATTTTTTCATATTGCTCAATGGTTTATCCTTGGATGTTTTATTTCCAGCCTGGCATTTTATATACTTCGATGATCTGCTCAAGTTCACCAGTGAATTCCTGGGCCGAAACAGCCCAGGGAAAACTCAGGCTCAGAATCTGTGAATTAATAAAAAGTCTCATGCTAGTCTTCCAGCTGGAAATCAATGGTTGAAACCACCCGGACGATCTTGATCTGTGGCGTGTTTTCGTCCCGGTCGTTTATGGTAAACAGCCCCTGCCTAGCCATCCTGATCTCTCCGACCCCGGAGTTGGAATCACGGGCAAACTTTTCTGCAACCTCCCTGGCATTTATGGTAGCCTCTTCAATCATAGAAGGCTTGAGTTCGTTTAAACCGGTAAATATATACTCGATGGGCCTCCAGGTGTTTTTAGATCCAAGCAAAATCCCTTTCGACATAAGTTCCAGGGATTCCGAAAGCGCTTTTTGAAGCTTGTCAATATCGTTGGTTCTGACCGTAAATTCGGATTTTGCCAGGTATCTGAATTCGTTGTTCTGATAATTGGAATTATACTGGTCGGCCCTGGTATCGCTGATATTGGTGCTGCCTTTTGTCAGTTCCCCCTGTTTAAATCCCTGATCAATACAGAAGCTGTGTACCTCCTTGTTTTGTTTTTCGATCTCACTCCGGAGAGACCTGAGGTCATTGGCAGTGAGGGTGATGTTGATCGGCCAGACAGCCAGATCTGCTTTCACCTCCCGCTGTGATAAGCCTTTTACCTGAACAAAACGATCATATTTCTTCCCGGTTTTGTGCATGTTACCTACAAAGAATCCGGCAACTACAAGTGAAATCGATAGGATCAGGGTTTTAAGCCAGTCTGTTTTCATCCGTTCCAGTTTTTATTTGATACAAAATACTGCTTTTATGCCAGAAATGCGCCATGTATTTATTTGAATCCTAATTCTGCAATAAGCGGCAGGTGATCGGACAGGATCTGAACTGAATCGCAGCTGATAATTTCAGCCCTGCCCACATGGCGGGCCAGGTCTTCAGAAACAAAAATATAGTCGAGCCTGCGCTGATCCCCGTGCTCACCCTCCTTTTCTATTTGCGTCGGGAAACTGCCGGAAAAGCGGTAGCCGGACTTTCGCCTTCCTGCCTCCAGGTCCACCAGCCCGGTATCCATGAGCTTCCGGATCACTGAATAATCGAGCATTCCGGCTTTCAGGTTATTTTCCTTGTAGAGCGAATCCCGCTCCGCGAAAAATGATTCCAGCCTCCCGTGTGAATAATAAACCGAATCCAGGGGAGAGAAAGTATTGAAGTCACCCGCCAGAATCAGGCTTGAGTTTGCCGGAAGTGTTTGGATATCTTCTATGATCTGTTGGATTTCACGATTCCTAATCTCCCAGTCAGAGGGATGTAGATGAATGGCATAGCAATAAACCCACTTTATTTTGACCCGCAGTAAGCCATGATGAAAACCTGCAGTGATCCGCTGAATCTCTTCTATGGGATACCGGGAAGTGATCCCGGTGGGGAAACCGTCCTCCTTGAGTAATACACTGTAAGGATGGCCATAGCTCCTGGCGTCGTTCTGCAGTTTGCAAGGGGTAAAGTGGTTCAGCTCCTGCAGGAACACAATATCCGGATCCTGTGCCTGTATCCAGGCCATCCAGCTCTCCTTTCTGTCAGGAACTTGGGTAAATCCATACCAGACATTGTGGCTTATAATCGTGAGCTCTGAGCCTTTGGGGGAAGAATCTCTTTTTTCTATGGAGCAGGAAAACAGGAGGACTGCGGATAAAGCAAAAAGGATTGTGTTCAGAAAGTGTCCGGATCGCATGTAAGTGCATTTTGTGTTGAATTTAATCAGTTTTTGAAGAAGATGCTAATACACGGCAACTTTCGGAGCATGAAAGTTGTTTATTGAATCTGAGGGCCTTGCTTCTGCATATATTATAAATAACATTTATCTTTACCTCTTCAAATTGTGGATGTAGATGAGCGATAACATGGAACAAGTATTTGAAAATGAAGAGTTCCAGGTGCTGCTGAGGAAGTATGAAGATATGAGGAGCGGTGCACAGCCAATCTTTTTTGATGTGGAGGAATTCGAACAGATTATCGATTATTATCTGGACGACTTTCAGTATGAAGAGGCTCGTGAAGCAGCAAATCTGGGTACACGGCAGCATCCGGCCTCGGTGGAAATTAAATACAAGTTTATCCATATTTTTATTGAGCAGGGCCAGCCCAAAAAGGCGCTAGCGCTCCTGGAGGAGATCCCGGTCTGGGAGGAAAACAATGCGGAGCGCTATTTTCTGAAGGGAACGGCACTTTGTCTGACCGGCAAGCTGAAAGAGTCCGAAGCTCAGTTTGACAGGGGGCTGGAACTATCCGGTGGTGATATCTTTGAGGCCCTTATCAACATCTCCATTGCATACGAGAATGTCAGACACTTTGAACAGGCCGTTAAGTACCTGATCCAGGCCTACCACCAGCAGCCGGAAAATCTATCTGTGCTCTATGACCTGGGATACTTTTACGACCGCCTTCATAAGTTTGATGAGAGTCTGAAATATTATCAGCAGTACCTGGACCTGGATCCCTATTCGGATAATGTCTGGTACAATATGGGTATTGTCTTTCATAAGATGGAACACTTTGAAGAGGCCGTGGATGCCTATGATTTTTCCATTGCCATTAATCCCGATTATGCCTCCTCCTATTTCAATAAGGCCAGTGTCTGGGTGAATGCAGGTAAATATGAAAAAGCGATTGAGGCATACAAGGATTTTCTGGGGGTGGAGCCTGATAACACACAGGCTTACTGCTACATGGGCGATTGCTTTGAACAGATGAACCGCCTGGAGGATGCTCTGGGAGCTTTTCGTAAGGTTATAGAGCTGGATAACAGCGATCCGGAGGGGTGGTTTGGAGCCGGTATGATCTACCATCGGATGGGACAACAGCAGGAGGCCATTACCTACATACTGAAGGCCATTGAATTTGATAACAAAAACCTGGATTACTGGATCAACCTGGGTTATGCCAATGAAGATGCAGGGCTGAGCGAGGAGGCTATCAAGTGTTACACCTATGTGACTCACAGCGATGCCAATGATCTGGAAGCCTGGATCGCCCTGACCGGACTGCTTATGAAGGAAGGAGAGTACGAGCTTGCACTGGGCTTTTTGAGAGAAGCTTTTGTGCATCATCCCGAGGATCCGGGGATCAGGCTGAAGATGGCCGTATGCCATCTGAAGCAGGGAGAGACGGAGCTTTCAGTTAAGTTTCTGGAAGAGGCTCTTTCAGCAGACGGTGATCTGGAATCAGAATTTTCCTACTTTTTCCCTGAAGGGGAAAGAGAAACCCAGGTAGAGCGTATTATCCAACAGTATAAAAAGTAAAGCTCAAATGAATTTTCCACTTACACATCTCCCTGAACGAACCTCGGGGAATCGCGATTATGGCCTTACCATGATGATGGACAAAGGTCTTAGTCTGAAAGAATCCGAACACTTTATTCAATCCAGTGCCCCCTTTACCGATCTGGTTAAGTTTGGTTTTGGAACTGCACTGATCACCCGCGATCTTAAAGAAAAAGTAAAACTGTACCAGTCGGCCGGACTCAAACCCTATTTCGGGGGAACTCTTTTTGAAATGTTCTTTGTGAGGGGCGAATTTGATGCCTACAGAAAGTTTGTTTCAGAGTCGGGACTTGGCCATGTGGAGGTCTCAGACGGAACCATTAAAATGGAACACGAGGAGAAACTGGAGTGTATTGCAACGCTGGCGAAGGATTTCGAAGTGCTTTCCGAAATCGGAAGTAAAATAAAAGGGGTGGAGCTCTCCAACGAGATCTGGGTATCTCATATGAAAACCGAACTGGAGTCTGGAGCCTGGAAAGTAATTGCTGAAGCCAGGGAGAGTGGCACCATAGGCATATACCAGTCCGACGGATCGGCAAACAGAGCCCTGATCGATGACATTATAAAAGAAATTTCGGTGAATGATGTACTGTGGGAAGCACCCGGCAAAGCCCAGCAGACCATGTTTATTCAGCTGGTTGGGGCCAATGTGAACCTGGGGAATATTGCCCCCAATGAGGTCGTCTCGCTCGAAGCTCTGCGTTGTGGCATGCGTGGAGATACCTTCTTTGATGTATTGCCGGAATTGTTTCATTCCAGAAAACAGTAGCGTTTTGAAGAAAAACTCAACGAAGTACCTCTTCCTTGTACTGAGGGGAATGGGCATGGGGGCAGCTGATGTGGTGCCTGGGGTATCGGGGGGAACCATTGCATTTATTACCGGCATTTACGAAGAGTTAATAAACTCCATCAAAGGGATAAACCTGGATGCAATCAAACTGTTCTTCACCGGGCGCTGGCGTGCTTTCTGGAAGCAGATCAACGGAAATTTCCTGCTGGCGGTATTTGCCGGGATATTCCTCTCGGTGCTGTCTCTGGCCAGGCTTCTGGAATATCTTCTGGAACATCAGCCTGTTTTGATCTGGTCCTTCTTTTTTGGTTTGGTCCTGGCCTCTTCATATGTGGTGTCCCGGAAGATCAGTCACTGGAAGTATCCCATGTTTATCGCACTGGCTGGAGGCACCGCTATTGCTTTCATCATCACCAGTGTCACGCCCGCCACCACCACGGAGGCTCCCTGGTTTGTGATCCTTTCAGGCGCATTGGCCAGTTGTGCCATGATCCTTCCGGGCATATCGGGAAGTTTTATCCTGCTGCTGCTGGGCAAATATTCCTTTGCGCTTTCTGCGGTGAACGAAGGCATTATTCTCAACCTCCTCTTACTGGGTCTGGGTGCTGTTGGCGGACTGATCCTGTTTGCAAACCTGCTCTCGTGGCTGCTCCGCAAGTATCACGATGTGACCTTTGCCCTGCTGGTGGGCTTTATGATCGGATCCTTAAATAAAATCTGGCCCTGGAAGGAGACTCTGGAATACATTGAAGTGGAGGGAGTATTAAAACCGCTGATAGAAACGAATATCCTGCCCTCAGCAGGAAATGCCGGGGATCAGCTGTGGATGGCGCTGCTCCTGGCTGCTACCGGGGTTTCGCTGATCCTGTTTATCGAGATGGGACTGGCAAGGAACAGAAAAACAGACCCATGAGACGGTATGGACTGATCGGGTATCCACTTGGACACAGTTTTTCAGCTTCCTACTTCCGGGAAAAATTTCACCAGGAGGGCATCGACGCTGACTACCGGAATTTCCCCCTGGAACAACTTGCAGATTTCAAGGAGTTGTTGCACAGGGAACCTGGCCTTTCGGGCCTGAATGTGACTGTCCCCTACAAGCAGGAAATTATCCCGTTCCTCGATACGCTGAGCCCTACCTCAGAGTCAGTCCGGGCGGTGAATACCATTTCCTTCAGAAAAAACAGGGGTGGAATGGAACTGATTGGCGATAATACGGATGTTACAGGCTTCAGGCAAAGTTTGGAAGAGTATCTGAAACCACACCATACCAGGGCTCTGGTGCTAGGGACAGGGGGGAGCTCAAAAGCAGTTATTTATGTGCTTGAACAACTGGGCATCGGCTGCACCCTCGTAAGCCGGACATCCGGTAAGGCCTGCATCACTTACAGGGAACTGGATGAAGAACGGGTGGCCGCAACACCCCTGATTGTGAATACCACTCCCCTGGGGATGCATCCCGGCCCGGAGACTTATCCGGATATCCCTTACCGGGCTCTGAGTCCTGAGCACCTCCTGTTTGACCTGGTCTATAATCCGGCCAGGACCCTGTTCCTGATCAAAGGAGAAAAGCAGGGGGCAAGGATTGTAAATGGTCATCAAATGTTGATCTTCCAGGCCGAAGCATCCTGGAAGATATGGAACGGGATCGCTTGACCCCCCTTTTTCATCATCATTAACATTATCAGAAGTTAGTATCTTATATTTGTTGTAAATCTAAAGGTAGCTCTGCTGCGGGGTAAGCGAGCACATTTAAAATAAACAATTAATCGATGATTCCTCGCAGCAAGCTGCGAGGAGAATCAATAATGGCAATTACATTTTCCAGGGAGTTTCACATCTCATCCTATGATCTGAATCCGAAAGGACAGGCCAGGTTAACCACTATGGCCAATTTTTTCCAGGAAGTGGCCTATCATCATGCCAGTGATCTGGGTTTGGGATATGATGACATGAAGCGCAGAAAGACCACCTGGGTGCTTTCAAGGATGCGGATCTGTATGGAGCGCTATCCGGTCTGGAATGAACAAATAAAACTGGAGACCTGGCCAAGTGGTGCTGAGAGGCTGTTTGCCCTCAGGGACTTCAGGGTGACCGACAGCCAGGGGGAATTGATCGGAAAGGCGAGCACCGCCTGGTTGATCCTGGATCTGGATACACACCGGCTGGTACGGCCCAGGGAGATGCTCGAACAGTTTAAGCTCATTATCCATGATGAGAGGATGTTTGAGGAAGCCCTGGATAAAATCGCTGTCCCAGGTGAGCTAAGCTTCCTGAAGCAGCATGCAGTGGTATTCTCCGACCTGGATATTGTTGGTCACGTGAATAACGTCAAGTATATGGAGTGGTGCATGGATGCCTTAAGCACTGCTGAAAACGCGGAGCAGGAGATTCGGGAACTGGAGATCAATTTTAATCATGAAGCCTTGTTCGGGGACCTTATTCGCTTAGAAGGAACCGTAACAGAGCGTGGTGAGCTAGTTTTCCTGGCCACCCGTGAGGAAGATGGTCAGGAAATCATCACTGCCAGGATAAAGAGGGAATAAACGCTGCAATACGGCCTGCCAGGCTAGGAAAATCGATTGCCCGGATATCCGATATCCACCAGGAACAGTCCCTGTGCCGGAGCAGACGAGCTTGCTTTACCACGATCCTTTGCCTCCACAATCTTCTTAAAAGCATCTGCATCCAGTTTTCCAAGGCCTACGTCCAGAAGGGTGCCCGTTAAGGATCTTACCATATTCCGAAGGAAACGGTCTGCTGTTATTTCAAATACATAACCATTCTCCACCTCATTCCATAAGGCACGGATCAGCTTGCAGTTATTCGTTTTCACATCCGTGTGCAACTTTGCAAAACTTGTAAAGTCAGAGTTTTCGAGGATTATTTGACAGCAGTGTCGAATCGACTCCGTATCCAGCTCTCCGTAGACATAATGACAGTAATTCCGCTGGAAAAGCGGTTTTATGGATGAAATATGGTACTGATAGGTCCGGTATAGGGCTGAAAAACGGGCATGCATATCCTCCTGGACTGGAAAAATCTTATAGACTACAATATCGGGAGGAAGAAAACGGTTCAGTTTGAAGAGGAAGCGATCAGACGATGGATCGGGATCGGCCGAAGAGCCGGACCCGGTTATAAGCATCTCCGGCTTCAGATCAAAGTGGGCCATAAAGTATGTGGCGTGAACGCCAGCATCAGTCCGCCCGGCGCCGGTTACAGCTGTCTTTTTTTTTAATAATATGGACAGGGCATGTTCAAGCACCTTCTGCACCGTGGGTTTATCGGGCTGTATCTGCCAGCCGTAATAATCACTGCCGTCATAGGCCATATGTATAAAATACCTGCTCATGCATCGTTGTTCCGTGGATAAATTTACCCTTTTCTTAACATTTTTTAACCCCCACTTCCTTTCGATTGGTAAATTTCGCTGCTATTTTTGTTCTCCGCGAATGGGACAGGATTAACAATATGATTATTAACATAAAAGAATCCATCATATGAGTCAGGACATAAACATTAAAGAACTCAACGAACGGATAAAGAAAGAGAGTGAATTTGTGGACTTGATTACCCTGGAGATCCAGAAGGTAATTATCGGACAGAAGGGATTGGTTGACCGCCTGCTTATCGGATTGCTCTCCGACGGACATATCCTTCTGGAAGGGGTTCCCGGACTGGCTAAGACTTTGGCCATCAGTACACTTTCGCAAACCATAGACGCTTCATTCAGCAGAATCCAGTTTACTCCCGATCTCCTGCCGGCCGATTTGTTGGGTACCATGATATACAGTCAGAAAAAGGAGGAATTTGTGGTGAAGAAAGGTCCTGTTTTTGCCAACCTGATCCTGGCCGATGAGATCAACCGCTCCCCGGCCAAGGTGCAGAGCGCCTTGCTGGAAGCCATGCAGGAGAAGCAGGTGACCATCGGGGACACCACCTATAAACTGGAACGCCCCTTTCTGGTGATGGCCACTCAAAATCCCATTGAGCAGGAGGGAACCTATCCCTTGCCGGAGGCGCAGGTGGACCGGTTTATGATGAAGGTGGTGGTCAATTATCCCGGAAGGGAAGAGGAGCGGCTGATTGTAAGGGAAAATCTTGCCAGTGAGTTTCCTGTTGCCAGCAGCATCTTAAAGCCATCCGATATCATGAAGGCTCGCGAGGTGGTGAAGGAAGTATATCTGGATGAGAAAATTGAAAACTATATCCTGGATATTGTATTTGCCACCCGCGAACCCAGGGAAGCCGGACTGGCACAATTTGTGCCGCTGATTCAATACGGTGGTTCTCCAAGAGCCAGTATCAATCTGGCCAGGGCCGCAAAGGCATATGCATTTATAAAACGAAGGGGTTATGTGGTTCCGGAAGATATCCGGGCGATCTGTCATGACGTGATGAGGCACCGTATTGGTTTGACCTATGAAGCCGAGGCGGAGAATATTAGCACGGAGAATATCATCTCTGAGATTCTTAATCATGTGGAGGTGCCCTAAACGGATCATCTTATGAGAAGCCTTTCCCCATACATCTTATTGCTTGCCAGTTTCCTGTGGTTTTCACCCGGAAACATAGAGGGGCAATCCATGATCGGACTGAGCAAGGAGGAGGTGCGTGTACTGGTGAAAAACAAGCATAAGGAGTTCAGGAAAGACCATTCGGTAGTAAACCAGCAGTTCAACTATCTGAAGTTTGTAAACGGACTTAAAACGCGAACCTGGATCCTCTATTTTAATAAGGAGGATATTTGTAAGAGTACTAAGCTGGTATGTGACTACGGGGAATTTGATGAGGTACTAGAAGAGTTAAACGGGGTATATGAAAAGACCGGGGAATTGGAATGGGCCTATAAACTGAAGCGTGATATGATATATGTAACGCTGACACGGCAGGAATGGTATTTTACTGTAAGAGAAGCAAGGAAATAATAGGTGGAAGCAAAAGATCTTATAAAGAAGGTAAGGAAAATCGAGATCAAGACCCGGGGCCTCTCCCGGCAGATTTTTGCCGGGGAGTATCACAGCGCTTTCAAGGGCAGGGGCATGACCTTTTCTGAAGTGAGAGAGTACCAGTATGGCGACGATATCAGAAGCATTGACTGGAATGTGACCGCCCGTTTCAACCACCCCTATGTAAAGGTATTTGAAGAGGAGCGGGAGTTGACCGTGATGCTGCTGATCGATGTAAGCGGATCCGGCGATTTTGGCACGCAGGAACTATTGAAGCGCGGACTGATCACGGAGATCGCTGCAGTTCTCTCCTTCTCTGCCATAGCGAATAATGATAAGATCGGAGTGATCCTGTTCAGTGACCGGATTGAAAAGTTTATCCCGCCTCAGAAAGGCAGGAAACACATACTGAGGATTATCCGTGAACTGCTCGAATACAAACCGGAAAGCCAGGGGACCGATATCTCGGAGAGTCTTAGATTCCTGACCAATGCCATTAAGAAACGGTGTACAGCTTTCCTTATTTCCGATTTCAGGGACAAGGGATACGCCCGCTCCCTGCAGATTGCAAATAATAAACACGATGTAGCAGCCCTCCATGTTTACGACAGACGTGAAACTTCACTTCCGGCAGTTGGTCTTCTCAGGGTTCTGGATGCCGAAACGGGTAAGGAACGCTGGATCGATACCTCCAGCCGGAAATTAAGGGAAAGTTATGCCATAAAGTGGGAGAGCCATCGGGAAATGATGAAGGAGATATTTTCAAGGGCCGGTGTGGACTCGGTATCGATCCGCACGGGTGAAGACTATGTAAAACCCCTCATAGGCCTGTTTAAACAACGCTGATATGTTTATTGTAAGGGCCATAAGAGAAAGCAAAGGACTTCTGATAAGCAGTCTGTTCCTGCTGCTGAACCTGCCGGCGGAGGGGCAGCTCATCAGGGTGCAATCGCTGCTTAGCAGGGACTCGCTAATGATCGGGGACCAGATCGAGTATACCCTTCGTGTTGATGCCGATAGTGCGGTGGATTTTATTCTGCCTGCAATTTCAGATACTCTGAACCGTGCCCTGGAAGTGCTATCCCCGCTCTCCTCAGATACCATAGTGTCGGGGGACCGAAAGGTGGTGGAGCAAAGCTATCTGATAACGGTATTCGAACCGGGATTGCAGATGGTGCCTTCGCAGGAGGTTATCTATATGAGGGGTGCTTTGCCCGATACGGCCAGAAGCATGCCTTTAGTACTCCGTGTTTATGCACCGGAGGTAGACACTGCCGGGCAGATTAAGCCCATCAAACCTCCTGTCAATACGCCGCTCACCCTGAGAGAAGTGCTTCCCTGGGCAGCTGCAGGATTGGGAGGACTGTTGCTTGTCGGGGCAGTCGTTTGGCTGCTGCTGCGTTTTTTAAAAAGGAAGAAGGATCCGGAAGGGCAGATGCAAAAGTCGCAGGAACCTGCCCATATTATTGCATTCAGGGAGCTGGACAGACTGAAGAATGAGAAGATATGGGCCAGGGGCCTGGTAAAAGAGTATTATACCAGACTGACGGAGATCACCAGGCGGTATATTGAGAGGCAATATGGCATTGCGGCCATGGAGAGCACCACAGAGGAGATACTTTACGCCTTCAGAAAGGTCAATCTGGAAGACAAGCTGCTTGAAGAGATGCTCAGTGAATTGCTGGAGCTTGCCGACCTGGTTAAATTTGCCAGAGAGGATCCCCTTCCTTTAGATAATCAGACGCATCTGAACAATGTCTATTTTTTTGTACAGAAAACCTATCCGCTTTTTTATCGTCAGGAAGAAAAACAAGAAGACCGTCCATGAGCAGTATTGAATTTGCATATCCGGCTTTCTTCTATGCCCTGGTGCTGATCCCTTTGATGCTGGCCTGGTATCTCTGGAGAGGAAGAAAAGGAAGTGCACCCATGAAATTATCCGGATTTGAAAACCTGGACGAACGCCTCGGATCTTACAGGATCTGGCTGAGGCATCTCCTGGCTTTTCTCAGAATGGCTGTTGTTACATTGATCATTGTTGTGCTGGCCAGGCCACAGTCGTCCAACCAGTGGGAACAGGTTACCACGGAAGGAATAGATATTGTTCTCTGTATGGATGTGTCGGGGAGCATGCAGGCCATGGATTTCAGGCCCAACAGGCTGGAGGCTTCAAAAAATGTAGGGATTGAATTTGTGAATGCCAGGCAGGATGACCGCTTTGGACTGGTCGTTTTTGCAGGTGAGAGTTTTACCCAGTGCCCTATGACCACAGACAGGGCGGTGGTCGTAAACTTCCTGAACGAGATAGACTTTGGAGTGATCGAAGATGGGACTGCCATTGGAATGGGACTGGCTACTGCAGTGAATCGTATCAAAGAGAGCAAAGCGAGAAGCAAGGTAATCATTCTGCTGACCGATGGAGTTAATAACAGTGGGGACGTGGGGCCCGTAACAGCAGCAGAAATCGCAGCGGGTTTTGATATCAGGGTCTATACCATTGGCGTGGGCTCCAAAGGCACAGCCCCTGTTCCGGCTCAGGATATGTTCGGAAGGACGCTTACCAGGGATGTACCAGTTGAGATAGATGAAGAGGTTCTCCGGAAAATATCTGAAACTACGGGAGGAAGTTATTTCAGGGCGACAGATAATAACAAACTACGGGAGATTTACCAGGAGATTGATCAGCTGGAGAAGACCCGGCTGGATGTAAAACAGTTCAGCAAGAAAAAAGAAGAGTATTTCCCTTTCCTGCTGGCAGCCCTGATTCTGCTGTTAGCTGAAATCTTACTCAGATATACCATTTTCAGAACAATACCCTAAGGATGATCCAGTTTGCACATAAGGAAATATTATGGGTCCTGCTGGCCACGGGTCTAATGATTCTTGGCTATATACTTTTCTGGCAGCACCGCAAACGCGCATTGCGCAGAATGGGAGACCAGGACTTGCTCAGGGAGTTGATGCCGGACACTTCTGTCTGGGCACAGCACTGGAAATTCATCCTTCTGTTCACGGGTACGGTGCTGCTGATCATTGCTGCCTCCGGACCCCGCATAGGATCGAGACTGCAGGAAGTGGAGCACAAGGGGCGGGAGGTTATTATTGCCCTGGATGTATCCAACAGTATGCTGGCCGAAGATGTTTTGCCTTCCAGGCTTGAGCGGTCCAAGCAAATGATTAACAGGATGGTGGATCGCATGTCCAATGATAAGATCGGGCTGATTGTCTTTGCAGGTGAAGCCTATACACAAATCCCCATCACGGATGATTATCCCAGTGTAAAGATGTTTCTCTCAGGAGCAGGTCCGGATATGGTTTCTAAACAGGGCACCGCCATTGGTTCGGCCATCTATCTGGCCGCCCGTTCATTTTCCACGGAAGAGAGAGAGCTTCGTACCGGAGAGGGTGTGCCCAACCAGGCCATAGTGGTTATCACAGATGGTGAGAATCATGAGGATGATGCCGTGGGGGAGGCGGCTCAAGCCGCAGAAAAGGGGATTAAGGTATATACGGTTGGTTTGGGAGACCCCAACGGGGTTCCAGTACCTCTTTCTCCCGGCAGCAAGGCCACCAGGAGGGATCGCGACGGGAATGTGGTGGTAAGCAAGCTAAATGAAAGCTTATTGAAGGAGGTGGCCCAGGAGGGCCGCGGAGCCTATATACCAGGCGACCGGATCAACAATTTAATTGATGAACTGGATAAGCTGGAAAGGGCTGAACTGAAAACCCGGGTGTTTGCTGAGTTTGCCGAACGTTTTCAATACTTTGCCGGTTTTGCCCTCCTTTTCCTGGTGCTCGAATTCTTTCTTCGTTCCAGGAGAAGCTGGCTGCTTTTGCGACTGAATTTGTTTAAAACAGACGAAAAATAAAGCAGTATGAAAAGATCTGTTCTGACATTGGTGATGCTGACGGCGTTTATTCTTGTCTACGGGCAAAATGAACGAAAGGTGATTCGTGATGGTATCCGGGCTTACGGTGATGGCGAGTTCGAAGAAGCTGAAGTTCAGTTTCGCAAAGCTGAGAGTATCAACCAGGAGTCTTATGAAGCAGAATTTAACACGGGTGCCGCCTTATATAAGCAACAGAAATTTGAAGAGACGGTCAATCAGTTCGAATCCTTGCTTCAGGAGACAGGTGAGGATGAAAAGCTGGCTCAGATCTGGCACAATATCGGGAATAGTCTCCTCGAATCCCGGCAGTATGCTCCAAGCATTGAAGCCTATAAAAACAGCCTGCGGAAAAATCCTGCTGACCAGGATACCAGGTATAACCTGGCTTACGCCATGGAGAAGTTAAAGGAGCAGGAAAAGAACCAGGACCAGCAACAGCAGGAGCAGGAGAAGAACCGGGACCAGCAAGAACAGGACCAGCAACAGCAGGAGCAGGAAAAGAACCGGGACCAGCAAGAACAGGACCAGGAAAAGAACCAGGACCAGCAAGAACAGGATCAGGAAAAGAACCGGGACCAGCCGCAGACTCAACCCAGAGAGATATCCGAAGAGGATGCAGAGCGCTTGCTGAATGCTATTCAGCAGCAGGAAAAAGAGGTGAAGGAGAAGGTGGATGAGAAAAAAGCGGCGGCAGCCAAGGTAAAAACAGAAAAGGATTGGTAATTTCAGATCATGGGTAAAAACAGAATGGCATTTGTAACCGGGCTTACTTTTTTCAGCATGCTGCTGATTGCCCAGGATGTTGTATTCACTGCATCGGCACCATCGCCAGTACAGGTGGGCGAGCAGTTCCAGTATGTGATCGAGGGATCTGAACGGGCCGAAGTCAGGATGCCTGCCATCGATAATTTCGAGTTGCTGGCCGGACCATATTCATCTTACTCGTCTCATTCAAACTGGATCAACGGGAAGATGACTCAGAAAACCCTGGTCTCTTACACCTACGTATTCAGGGCGGTTCAGGAAGGCACATTTACCATTCCGGCCCTTGCTCTCAAAGTGGGCAGAAAGGAATACCTCACCAATGAAGTGGAAATTACGGTAACTACTGGCAGAACCGGTGCTGCGCAGGGATCTGCAGGACAGGCTGGCCGGGAAAGTACTGAGGATGGGGCAGAGGTGAATTCGTCATCGGATGAGCCAGTGTTCCTGAGAGTGATCCCTTCCAAAAAAGAGGTCTATATCGGGGAGCAGTTTGTTTCCGGCTTAAAGATCTTCACCCGGATAAATACCAGGCCCGGATCGGCTGCCAGTGATCTGCCTTATGAAGGTTTTTACAAGCAAAGCCTGGAACCCGATGCGAATGCGGCGCAGCAGGAGATCAACGGACAGGTATACGTAAGCCAGGTTATACACCGTCATATCCTGATCCCTCAGAAATCGGGCGATCTGGAAATTGCTCCCTATACATCTGATTGGATGATTCAGCAAAGAGTGGAGCGTCAGAGAAGTAACAATCCCATAGATGCTTTTTTCGACGACCCCTTCTTTAACAGCTATCAGGATGTGCCTGTCACCCTGGCAACTCTTCCGGTAAAGATCCATGTGAAACCTTTACCAGCAGGAGCGCCTGTGGGATTTACGGGTGCGGTGGGTGAATTCGACATGAAAGCTGAGCTCTCCGCCAGCGAGATTTCAGTCAATGAGGCTCTGAGTCTGAAAATCACTGTCAGCGGAGCTGGTAATATTCCCCTGATGGGTGAGCCGGAAGTAAACCTTCCGCCGGATCATGACCTGTATGATGTGACCCGGTCTCTCCAGATCAGCACAGCCGGGAACCGTATTTCCGGTTCGGTCACTTTTGAATATCCCATCATTGCCCGGCATGCGGGACGATTCAGGATTGCCCCGGTGCAATTTGCATGGTTTGATCCCCTTACAGGGTCTTACAAAACCACCTTAACTGAAGAATTCAGTTTCAACGTGCTCAAGGGGGAGATTGATGATAATACCGGGGAGGTATATGCGCCGGGCGTGGTCCGGGAAAATGTCAGGAATCTGGGAACGGATATCCGGGATATTTCCCGACTTAGCCCGGTGTTTAGCAAGGTGAACAGCTCTTTGTTTGGAACGGTCTGGTACAGATGGTTCTATCCGCTTTCCCTTCTGCTAACAGTGTTGCTTATAATCCTGATTCGCCTGATAGCCCGCAGAAATGCAGATTTATCCCTGGTACGCAACCGGAAAGCCGGCAGCCTGGCCCGTGCCGGTTTGAAGAAAGCGGATCGCTTCAGAAAAGCGGATGATCCGGACAGATTCTATGAAGAAATCGGGAAAGCCATCTGGGGCTACCTTTCTCATAAAATGAATATAGAGACCTCCGGACTTTCCAGGGAGGTGGTTCTGGAACAAATTACAAAACGTAAGGTTCCACAGGCACAGCAAAATGAATTGCTCCGAATTCTGGAGGAAAGCGAATTCTCAAGGTTTGCACCCACCTCTGAAAGAAGTGATATGAGCAGCCTTTACAAGGATGCTGCACAATTGATCAAGAATCTTGAAAACAGTCTGAAATGAAACGGGGATCCATATTTATCATTTTAACGTTTTTCTGGAGCTCTTTTCTGAAAGCCTCCGGAGATACCATTTTTCTTAGCGATATACCAGAGATTCAACTGGAACAGGCAGATACAGACTCGCTGTTTGACCATGCCAATGACCTGTATCAGCAAGGATTGTTCGAATCGGCTCTGGAAGAATATAATGCCGTGATCCTTAGCGGATTTGAGTCAGCCGATCTGTATTACAATATGGGCAATGCAGCCTATCGCGCAAACAGTATCGGTCACGCCATTCTCTATTATGAGAAAGCATTAAAAATGGAGCCTGCTCACGAAGATGCCCTTCACAACCTGGATTTTGTTTCACAATATCGCATGGATGCATTTGAAGAGGTGCCCAGCCTGTTTATTGGTATGTGGATCAGATGGTTTGTCCGGATTTTTCCTGAGCTGACATGGAGTCTCCTGGCCCTGGTGTTTTTTACGATCATCCTTGCCGGTCTTCTGATATTCCTGTTCTCCAGAAACATGAGTATAAAAAAAACCGGCTTCATCAGTGGTCTTATTGCTCTGCTGCTGTTTCTTATCGCCTTCTCCTCTGCGCTATCGAGACATCGCGATATTATCAGTCCGGATACAGGCATTATCCTGGCGCCATCGGTGGTTGTCCGAAGCTCTCCCAGCACCAGTGGAACAGAACTGTTTGTTTTGCATGAGGGAACAAAAATTAAGGTCAAGGAAGAAGTGTCCGGCTGGCAGAACATTAAGCTTATTGACGGACGAGAAGGCTGGATTATGTCTCAGGATTTTGAATCCATCTGAAAAAGCATCCTTTTAATAGATAATGGTGAATGGGCCCAGTTGTTCCGGTTTCATCTCCCTGAGTTCAATTCCTTCCACCCAGCTATAAGCGCTTCCTTCCCTGCACCAGTTTATAAAACGGGTACAAGGTTCCCTTTCTCCGCAGATCACTGCCCTGACCGTTCCACCAGGCAGGTTCTCTACCCAACCCTTCAGTTGCATGGCCCGGGCCTCTCTTCTGGCGGCAGCTCTGAATCCAACTCCCTGGACTCTTCCGGTAATGATAATCTCGAACTGACTGATCATATGAGTATGCTTGATCAAATTTAAAAGAATATTATAAACAAGCGTTGTCATCGCTTGTTTCAGGAAGAGTAAAAGTCCACCGAACATGAGACCTGTCCGAAACAACTGACTGAGTTTCTGCTCTCTTGCTTTCTTCTGCCTGATCGACGAGGGAGGGCCACTGGCGGGGCATGTTCCACCCTGGAAAAAACCTGACTCCAAAGAGATTATTTCCCGGATCAGGGCAGAATAAGGAGTGAGTGGAGGAGTTCATCCTCCAGGTCTGTGCTGATCACCATCAGATTTACTTTCTCACCTGGTCTTCCGGGTAGCTGAAGCTCCTGGTCTTTGAATATTCCCGTTGCTTTTTTTCTGGCAGGATCGATAAATCCGGCAATGGTTTCCGAGGATTTTCCGGCAAGGAACAGTTTTTCAACCCGGCTGTCAAGAACCTCCTTCTGTCTCATTTTCCAGCGCTTCTTAGCATGCCTGTTGAAGAATCGAACGAATCCCATATTGTTTATGGTGATCAGACTGTAGGGAAGCTCCTCCAGCACATGAACATACTGTTTCAGCTCCTTTTCAAACCTTAGCAGTTCCTGTTTTCTCTGAAGCCTGCTTACTTCAAGCTTCTTTTTTAAGTCCAGGGTGGCCAGACACAATTCTTCCTCCTGGCGGATCAGTTTCTTGTGCTGCTTCCTGGAAGCAAACTCCATTTCCTTTTCTTTGGAGATCTCGCTGGCCAGGTAGATCACTTTCTCCACCTCTCCGTACATATCGTTCACGGACAGGAAGGTGGCCCTGAACCATAACTCCTCTTCAAACTTGGAAATCATCTTTAACTGTCCCTGGAAGGCTTCCCCCCGGATCACATTCTCCCAGATCTCGCTGAATCGTTCCTGCTCGGCCGTGGAGAAGAAATCGAAAACGTTCATCCGGGCCAGCTCCATGATGGAGTATTTCAGGGATTCGCCAAACAGGCTGTTGGTTGACTGAAGCTTTCCGTCGGGAGAGAAGACGGCCTTGGCATTGAGGCGGTCGATGGCCTCGATCTGCCCTTCATAATCCAGGTCCTGCTTTTTCTGTTCGGTGGAATCAATAGCCAGAAATAGAATCTTCTCCACACTCCCGTCATCCTGCCTTACGCAGGTATATGTGGCCATACTCCAAAGGTCCTGGCCCATTTTGGTCACATGCTTCATATAGCCTTCAAAGTGCCTTCCCCCTTTTGATAATTCCTCCCAGAGTGAATCAAACCACTTGCGGTCCTTATCATGGATAAACGTGGAGATATGCTTTCCCTGAAGCTCTCTGTTCCCGGCATATCCCATCTTTTTCAGGAACCTCGTATTGGCATAGAGTAAAATGCCGTCCGCATTGTAATCGGCTCGCATCAGGGTATGGTTCACCGTATTGGTGAAACTGATAAAGATCTCGGCCTGCCTGGCCGCCTTCTCCTGGGCCAGCTTAAGGGCCTCCATGTTTTGTCTGACCTGCTCTTCCTGAATGAGGAGCTGGTCTGCCTGGGCCCGGGTCTCTTTCAAGAGCTGTTCTGTTTTCAGGTTGCTCTCCATGGTGCTGATGGTGGTGGCCAGATTCTCTGCCACACGCTGCACAAACTGGATTTTATACTCCTCCAGTCTGTTAAACGAGGCCATTTCAATGATCCCGAATACCTGGTCATTCCAGATCAGGGGTTCTATAAGAAGGAAGTTGGGATTCGCTTTACCCAGACCCGAAATCACGGCATAGGTCATGCTCTCCATATCCAGAGAGTGCTCACGCAGGATATCCCCGAATCTGGCCAGCCCTTCCGATATCCAGTTTCGCTGCCGGTCATCCAGGCGTCGTTGGCGTTCCAGTTCCCGGTTTCTTAAGAGCGAAGCCTTCAGTTCATTCAAAGTATCGGACAGGTTTTGATCGGTAAGATTCAACTCCATCTGGCTTTTAAGATCTCAGGCAATCAGCGCATTGGTGAATTGCCTGAACTCCTCATTTTTTGCTGTTTCCTGCCGGATCCTTTGTGCAAGCGTATCCATTTGCTTAAAGCACCAGCCGGCTATGCGGGCACCGAAGTACAGAGACGGAAGGGCAAGCAGGTCGAGCAGATAGAGAAGAGGCAGATCGTTGTGCAGACTGGCTATCAGACGGAATGAAAAGACTGCGTCACGGGCATAAAGCAGCAAAGCGTACTGGATGATTGTCAGGACCGCTCCCAGCACAAAAGCAATTGCACTGTAACGGATGATCATCTCCTTTTTATCCAGTTCTATCATCCACTGCTGCAGTAAGCACTAAATTTAGTTATTATTTTCTATTTTTACCGTCACTCTTGAAATGCACCTGACTATGCTTAGAATCCTGGTCGTTGATGATATTTATACCAATCGCTACCTGCTTTCCGAACTCATTAAGTTAACCGGAAATGAAGCTGTACAAGCCGAGAACGGGGAGGAGGCTATTGGAATTCTCAGGAACCAGGTGATTCACGTGGTATTTATGGATATTGAGATGCCGGTGATGAATGGCGTGGAAACAACCCGGTATATCCGGGAGGAACTGCCTTCGCCCCTGAATGCCATTCCGGTAATTGCACTTACCGCTCATAATCCGGATATGTTCTTCGAAGACTATACCGATGCCGGCTTTGATGAGCTGGTCACCAAGCCTTACTCCGTAGAAAAAATTAAGGCCAAGATCAGGGAGTTGGCCCCATAGGCTCCATTCAGAATGCTTTATGGATCAATCCCAATATCCTGGTAAGCGCAAGCTGGTCGACACTATTAAATGAAGCCGGTCGGTCCGAATCCACATCAAAGATGGCTGTGATCTCTCCCTGTTGATTGAAGACCGGCAGGGTGATCTCGGATCTGGACCGGGAGTCGCATGCGATATGCCCGGGGAAGGTATGGACATCCGGAACCACAACAGGGGCAGAGGCATTCAGGGAAGCCCAGCATACTCCCTTATTCTTCTCCAGTTCCTGGCAGGCCACCGGACCCTGGTAGGGTCCAACAATCAATCTGTCTGATTTGTACAGGTAAAACCCTGTCCAGAAGTAGTCATCCATCTTATGATGCAATACTGCACAGATGGTGGCCATCCTGGCCAGGGGATCCTCTGTTTTGGGAAGCAGTCCTTCCAGTTGCCTTTGGATCCGTAAATAGCGACCTGCTTTCTTTTTATCGTCCATTTATATTGGTTTTAATGGGTGCTCAAAAATAGGAATTATTATCTTTGGCCATCATTTTCAATGATGAAGTTAAAAGAAGAGATAGAAAGGCGAAGAACCTTTGCCATTGTTAGTCACCCGGATGCAGGTAAAACCACCCTGACCGAGAAGTTTCTGCTTTTTGGCGGAGCCATCAATGTGGCCGGAGCCGTAAAATCCAATAAGATCAAGAAAACAGCCACCTCCGATTTTATGGAGATTGAGAAGCAGCGGGGAATCTCTGTGGCCACCTCCGTGATGGGCTTTGAATACGGTGGTAAAAAAATAAACATCCTGGATACTCCCGGCCACGAGGATTTTGCCGAAGATACATACAGGACCCTGACGGCTGCAGACAGTGTTATTATTGTGATCGATGCAGCCAAAGGAGTAGAGGCGCAAACCAGAAAACTGATGAATGTATGCCGGATGAGAGAAACCCCGGTTATGGTTTTTGTCAACAAACTGGACCGTCCGGCCCTGGACCCCTTTGAACTGCTTGATGAAATTGAGCAGGAACTGGAAATCCGTGTCCACCCCCTTAGCTGGCCTGTAAGTATGGGTCCTGATTTCAGGGGTGTTTACAATCGCTTCGACCAAACCTTTCGTTCTTTCGAAAGCAGCAGCAAACAGGTTATTGGCAAGCTGCTGGAGTTCCGCGACCTCGAAGACCCCTTGTTTCAGAAACATATCGCCCCGCACTCCGCCCGTCTGGCGGAAGAGCTGGAACTAATCGGCGGGGTGTATCCCGAGTTTATCAGGGAAGATTATCTTTCGGGAGGCACGGCCCCGCTCTTCTTTGGCAGTGCCCTGAATAACTTCGGGGTAAAAGATATACTGGACTGCTTTATACAGGTGGCCCCTGCGCCCGGGATCGTGCAGACGGAACAGCGGGGAATTGAACCCGCTGAAGAGAAATTTTCCGGATTTGTGTTTAAGATCCATGCCAATATGGATCCCAATCACCGCGACCGTCTTGCTTTTATTAAGGTTGTCTCCGGTATCTTCGAGCGGAATAAAACCTATATACATGTCCGGACCGGAAGAAAAATGAAGTTTTCAAGTCCCACTTCTTTTATGGCGGAGAAAAAATCCGTAATCGATGAAGCCTGTCCGGGCGATATTGTCGGGGTTCATGATACGGGTAACTTCAAGATCGGTGACGCTGTCACCGAGGGGGAGGTACTCCAGTTCAGGGGTATGCCCAGCTTTTCGCCGGAGATGTTTCGTTACGTGGAGAATAATGATTCCACGAAATACAAACAGCTGGCAAAAGGACTGGAACAGTTAATGGATGAAGGGGTCGCTCAACTGTTTGTGAGCGTTGCCAATGGCCGGAAAATTATCGGTACTGTGGGTGCGCTTCAGTTCGATGTGATCCAGTACAGGCTTGAGCATGAATATGGCGCTAAATGCAGGTATGAGCAGCTTTCCATGCATAAAGCATGCTGGATTGAGACCGCAGATGCTGAAAAGCTGAAGGATTTCAGGCTCAGAAAGTATCAGCAGCTGGCAACAGACAAGGAGGGACGGGAGGTCTACATGGCCGAATCGCCCTATGCCCTGCAGATGGCCCGGGAAAATTTCCCGGAGATCACCTTTCACTTCAGTTCGGAGTTCTGATCTGCTTCCTTCCCTCAAGGACCTCAATCAAACACCAGATCAAGGTATTTCAGGCGCAGGGCGGTCCACTCCATGAAATAAAGGAGCTCCTGATCCAGGTCGATGTTTTCACCGGCCCATCTAAAATTCTCCCGCTCAACTGCACCGCTCCTTTTAAGAAGGTCTGTGTATTGCCTCACGGGAGCCAGCAATGAATCCAGACAGAAGACCGACTCCCTGTAGTTCTCCCATTTTGATTCAAGCAGCTCCTGGAACTCACCCTCCTCCTGCTCCAGAAGTCTGTTAAAGAGCCCGTTTTCCAAAAGACCATTGGTAGAGCTCTCTTCTCCATGCCACATGATTCCCCAGGAGCCTTCCAGGTCCCATGGCAGGATCAGAAAACGGGATTGCTCCGGATACCGGGCCAGGTAGTAGTTCTTAATAATATTATCATGTGCCAGTATCAGGTTGGTGAAGAGATAGTATTCGGCCATGCAGTCGAGGTCAATCAGCGTATCTATTTTCTCCCTGAAGAGTCTATCCTCATCCAGGACTACCGTTTTCCGGAGTTCGGCAAGGGGACCCCAACACTCCTGATCATCCGGGAAGACCTGTTCCCACCCCTCCCACAAAAAGGACTCAGGAGGAGCGCTGTTATAAGTGGTAAATGCGGTTGCTCCGCCGTTCCAGTCAATGGCCTTATAGAGTACTCCTTCCGAACCGGAAGAACCTTCAGAGAGGTTTATTAAGGATTCATCCAGTTTTTCAGTGAGGCAAAACAGGCCCATATATCTTTGATTAATAAATAGTTCTACAAATTTTTCCTGGATACCCGGATGAACCGTCCTCCAGGGTGACCCGCTCTTCCGGCTCCATATCTTCTCCCAGAGCTCGAAAGACAGTTTATTCCGCATGCGCAGCTTATCCACATACATGGCATCCAGGATCCAGTTCTCTCCATAACGCATGCCCAGTATAGGAGCGGAGCGGTCCTTTTCATAGATATTCTCCCAAAGCTCCACTCCGTAGGACTTTTTCTCAAGCTGGGCCGAGGTTCTTCCCCGTATCTCGATCCCCGCATAAGTGGCATACCCGACTGTCCGGCTTCCCGGGGCATCCTTTGTGGAAAACTGCAACTCCATCCAGCTCAAGGATTTGGGTTCGTCCCGGATCGGATATTCAGTGAAAATATGGACCAGGGGCAGATTTGTAAAGAATAGTTGAAAGGTATCTGTCCCGGTATTGCTTTGCGCCACCACCCTGTATGGATGATTCACCATCACCTCCCCCAGATCATTTATTTCATCGTTAACCAGCTCCCGTCCATTTATAGAGATTGCAGAATACTCCCCAAAATTCACCTGAGGCCTGAATGAAGGGAGGGTATCGGATGGCAGGGTATAGAGCAGCATACGCTCCTGCAGATCGACGAAGGCGTTTACCCGGTCAAATTCAAAAACCCGCTTAGCGGGCACCTGCACCTCCGGATCCCGGATCACCTGCTCCTTGTAGCAGCCTCCCGTGAGGAGTGTGGTTAAAAGCAGGAGGAAGCAGGCTAAACGAATATAGTTAGAAGCAATCAAAACCGATAGGTGTAATTTACTTTGAACAGGAAGTTCATGGCTGGCTCCAGTTCCTCTATCTCATGGTAAAATCCATAGGCAAAACCCAGGCTTCCCAGCTTTCCCGGTTCGTACTTTATACCACCAAGTAAACAGAAATAATAAAACCTGGCGTTGTAATCAGGCCTGAACAGCTGGAAAATCTCCAGGGAAACAAAGGGTTCAACCCGGGCAAAGTTCTCGTACCTGATTCTGATTCGCTGTCTCACATACTTTTCGTAATCGATCCGCTGATCCATGAGTCTGAATCCTTCCACCTCCTTCTGGTATCGCAGGCGGTAGGTGATGCTTACAGGGTTCATCCGGCCTGCATACCTCAGATCCAGATGATAACGCGTCAGGTTTTCAAAGCTCCTGTCCGACTTCTTATCCCTGGTATATCTGTATCCTCCTTCCAGTGCAAAGTTTTTATTGATCCGGTAACGCAGTCCCAATCCCGTATGATAGTTATTGATCTCACTGATGTTGTGCTTAAAACGGATCTCTTCCTCCAGAGATAAAACCCAGTCTTTCCCGACTTTTTTTTCAATGGTTGCCCCCGTCCACAGGTGAAGGTCGCGAACCACTTTAAGATCCTGCGCGCCAAGCAGGTTTGTCAACAGGATCAGCAGCAGCGAAACGCCAATCCGGCTACCCGGGCCGGCGGCTTTTATATATGGATTATCTTTCATCTGTAAGGAGTTCCGGATACATGGGGTTGAGCTTGCTTACGGTCACATTTGAAAAGCTCAGTTTTAAGGTGTCGGCTTCCCAGTGCTCCCTGTTCATGTTCCATACGTCATAGACGCTGTTCTCCAGGCTCCTGGAATTTGCCACATGCATGGAGCCATGGTGGGGCATTTCGTAACAGTCGCCATACCTGATTCCAATCCCATTGCGGATAAACTGACAGGAGTCCACTTCCACCTGGTGATTTACACTGCTGTATCCCAGTTCGAGCCCCTGGCCACAGTTGATAAAGAGGGAGTTTCGGATGCGATGCAGCTTTTCCGAAGTGTGTCCACTGGAAAGAGCAGCCCCTTCATGGAAATTGGCTTCGAACCTGCAGGAGTTTATGATTACCTCCCCGCCGCCACTGGCCCCGCTGTCGAGTCCGTCATCCTTGGCATACATGAACACAGAGTTATAAATAACGGCATTGGTCTCATTCAGATACAGTCCGTCGTTATCCTCATCCCTGTAGTCATCACTGTCGTCTGGAAAGTCCGTAAAGACACACCGTTCCATAAGGAGTTCCGACTGATTCACCTGTCCCCCGGTTTTGGCTCTTTGAATCAGGCAATCGCTCAGTTCCAGGTCGCAGGAAACTGGATAGAAAATCTGACCGATATGGTCGATCATGTAGCAATGATCCAGAGCCAGTTCTCCATTTTCGCCATAGAAAAGTGCCTGTCGGCCGGCATGTCCATAACTGTAATCCCCTCCGGTGTGGAAACCGCTCCTGCTGAAAATGGTGTAAGCAGCTTCTAAACAGTTCCCGGCGGAGGTCCCGATAAAACCTCCCCAGTAGCCTTCATTCTCACTGCAGGTTACGGTGACAGGAGCCCTGGCTGATCCGGAAAAAAACAAATGTCCGTTGTTAAGGATATCAACCTCCGGGGCAATGGTGATAAAACTACCGCTGCCAATGCTCAAAGTGATGCCCTCGGGAATGTTCAGCTCACCCGGAATATGAATGTAGCTTCCGGCCGGATAGTGCCTGTCAGCGTCCAGAACTCCGCTCAGGGAGAGTGGGGTATTATTCTGGGAGTTTATCAGCAGCGGAAAGCTCCTGTTATCTATCTCCACTGCCTGTTCTCTCTGATCTTCGGGGACCTGAACAGAACCTACCCCTCTCTTGATTCTAAAGCTTTGCCGGCCGATTTGAGCATCCAGGTTATCCCCCGAAAGGGTAAGCTCTTCTCCAAGTACTGCGATCAGTGGAATGGAGATGCCTGTGGGAGCGGAAGGCGGATAAATCAATTTTACCGTCTGATCCCCCAATTCACCCTGCTCCGGCTTTGCCGGGGTCCATGGAGGTAATCCCCATTCAGTTTCTCCACGCTGCGGATCGAGGATGACCAAACGGATCAGTTCAGGATCATCCGCTTCCATGCCTTTCAGAAAGATCTCTATCCGGTAATATCCGGCTTCCTGAAGCTCCAATATGCCTTTGTCGGGATTCTCTGATCCGTTTACAAGAATCCGCTCCACTTTTTCGCCCATATAAGTACTGCAATCCAATAACATGGAACCGGTGTAGTTTTCCTTGTCGGACAGCTCATCCAGGGTCAGTTCCAGCTGAATCCGTGTGCATGAAAAGAGAATTGCAAACAGAAACAGAACGGAAATCCATATTCTTCTCACGGCTGAATCTCTTTAAGTTGTTGTTTCATCTCTGTCAGACGTTCCCTCAGGAATGCCTTTTTTTCTGACATATTTTTTTCCCAGAGCTGATAGCTTGTTTCGGTCTGGTCAAACCGGGATTGTGAAATCACCTCCTTGTTATAATAGAAAGGAATCAATTCATCCCGGGTCTGCTGGAACAAGATATCAAAATCCCCCGTATTCATTTTCTCTAGCATTCCGGCAAGTGTGTTTATATAACGGCCATAAAGATAGGGGTCCATGGCAATGATATAGTCCAGGTCATCCTCGATGGAGAATATCATTTTATCTCCGATCTCATTCAGCACATCCTGATGCGTGGGATAGCTGCGTTTTCCGAATAGGGTGCCTGTTCCCCAGGTGATCCCCACTTCATGAGGGACGGAGCGGAAAAGGTCGTCGTAGTCCCAGGGAATAATATTGAACCTGATTTGATCCTGATGGATCCGGGCATAGAGATAGACCTCATCGGTATAATCGCCATTCTGCAGCAGGTAATCAATGCCCATCTTCCGGAAATACTGGTCCAGATTCAAACGTTCGCTCAGTGCCA
This sequence comes from Bacteroidales bacterium, assembly GCA_029210725.1. Taxonomy (NCBI): domain Bacteria; kingdom Pseudomonadati; phylum Bacteroidota; class Bacteroidia; order Bacteroidales; species Bacteroidales bacterium. Next base: position 120,595 of record JARGFM010000005.1, read on the forward strand.
TATACAAATCCTCTCCCTGTAGCTGAGTGAGGCTGGAATAAATCTCCTGAAAGCGATCTTCATACTCTTCCCTGGGGATCAGATGGGTGGAAGGCTCATATTCCGCATCATCAATACTGTGGTAATAACCCCGGCGCAGAATATATTCTGAACCGTTCTCCAGGTAGTACTGTTCGGGATCCTCCACCAGCAGGTATATCCCCTGGGTCTCGCTGTTTATTTTTAGTTCCACATACCTGTAGAACAAGGGAAAAATTCCCTGCTCCTCCAGGATTCCGAAAGCAATCCGGTTCTCGATATAGGTATAGTCCATGGCCATGGAAATCAGCTTAAACCTGCTGAGAAGCCGGGTTTCAAGTCCGTCCGGTCTTTCCAGGAGTATGGGCACATTCAGGAACACCGTAAAACTTTTGCGCTGAAAGCGGAGAGCGCTTTTTCCCCGGGTCCTGATCTCTTTCAGTTCCAGGGCCTGGTCGTCCATAAGAAAAGACATTCCCGTTTCAGATATGGAGTATGCGGTATCCCGGCTGTCATAGATAAACTCCTGCATTTCAGGTGAAACCCTGAGTTCAAAAACCTTATCAATCTCAGCGGGGAGTTCCATCTCCCTGTAACAGGCAGTTATTAAGATCAGGATAACGGCCGGTATAAGAATTCTGACAGGTATCATTTTTCCCCTTTTGTATTGTGACAGCAAAGAAAGTAAAAATGGTGCATATGGAGCGGTTCTCTTAGAGTATATGACTATATTCGTAACTCTCTTTATAAGTAAATATTGTATGAAAATTCATTCACCTTTCTTCGTTGTTTTTCTTTTTTTGTCCACCCTGGTTCCTGCTCAGCATCCCGACTGGGAAGGGGGATATGCAGATGGATGCACCTCCGTTACGGCAGGAAAAAGGGCCACAGCTGATGGCTCCGTGATCACCTCCCATACCGATGACAGCCATCGTACGCGTTCCTGGATGGATGTGGTCCCCGCTGCCAGCCATCCCCGCGATTTCACCACTACTATGTATCGCCGGGTCGCCTGTGACTCCTTCGCTATGCCCACTTATGGTCACGTGCCCATTGGAGAGATTCCGCAGGTCAGGGAGACCTACCAGTTCCTGAATACAGCCTACCCCTCCATGAACCAGCACCAGCTGGGGATTGGAGAGTCCACCTTCGGAGGCAGGGAGGAGCTGAAGTCCGAAGAAGGTCTTATCGACTGCCAGAGGCTCTGCCGTCTGATGCTGGAGCGATGCAAAAGTGCCCGGGAAGCCATTGAACTGGCCGGTGAGCTTACGGAAAAATATGGCTGGAACGATTACGGGGAGTGCCTGACCATTGCGGATAAGAACGAGGTCTGGCATCTGGAGATCCTGGGACAGGGAAAAGGGAAGACCGGTTCCGTGTGGGCGGCCCAGAGGGTCCCTGACGAACACGTGGCTGTTAATGCCAATGCCAGCACCATCAAGGAGATTGATCTGGAGGACAGGGACCACTTTATGGCCAGTGAGAATATTTTCAGTCTGGCTGCCGAAGCCGGATGGTGGAAGGAAGGAGAGCCTTTCCGTTTCTCTTATGTGTATGCCCCCGAAAGCCGGACCTCGCTGGCAGCAAGAAGAAGAGAGTGGAGGGTATTTGATCTGCTCGCACCTTCCATGAAACTGGATCCCAATGCTGAGAACTACCCTTTTTCTGTAAAGCCCGATACCCTGGTATCCCTGGCAGATCTCCGGAGGGTATTCTCTGACTACTACGAGGGAACCCCTTTTGATATGACCAAAGATATGCTGGTCACCGATGAGCAGGGCAGGAGCGTCATCTCTCCATTGGCCAATCCACATCTTCCTTATGATATGAACAAGCTTTTCCGGATAAACGGGGGATGGGGATGGAGAGGAGAGAGAACCATCGCCCGCTGGTATACCATGTATGCCACCATCATCCAGTGCCGCGACTGGCTGCCGAATGAGATCGGAGGGGTGGTATGGCTGGCACAGGACAATGTGGCCACTTCCATTTATGTGCCTGTTTACTGCTGCGGAAGTGATCTGCCGGCATCCTATAAAACTCCGGGCCGTCCTCATGGATACACCCGGGAATCTGCCTGGTGGGCCTTTAACCGCCTGGGAACACTTACGGCCCAGCGATGGGGAGAAATGCGTTACGATGTAAACGAGGTTTGGGATCAATGGCAGAGTGAACTGTTTGTGGGGCAGGCTTCCTTCGAAAAGCAGGCCCTTGAGCTCCACCGGAAGGGGGAAAGAGAAGAGCTGATAAATTATCTGACCAGCCATACCATGGACTGGGGCAACCGGGTGGTGGAGAAAGCCTGGGAACTGGGAGATATGTTGTGGACCAGGTATGATGAAAAATTTTAGATGAAAAGTCCTGTCAATCGTCGCGGATTTGCAAGCGATAACAATGCAGGGGTACATCCCCGGATCCTGCAAGCACTAGGAGAAGTGAATGGTGGCCATGTGATCGCCTACGGGGATGATCCATACACAGAACAGGCGAAGGCCGCTCTCAGATTGGTTTTCGGTGAGGAGGCAGAACACTTTTTTGTCTTTATCGGCACGGCCGCGAATGTACTGGGTCTTTCCAGCATTACCCAGCCCTATCATGCGGTGATCTGTCCCGATACTGCACATATTCACGTGGATGAATGCGGAGCCCCGGAAAAGTTTTCAGGGTGTAAATTACTGACCTGTCATACGCCGGACGGAAAACTGACCACAGATAAAATCGCTTCTTTTATGCATGGAATCGGCTTTGAGCACCACGTGCAGCCCAAAGTGGTCTCCATCACCCAGTCGACCGAGATGGGGACGGTCTATTCCATAAACGAGATCAAAGAGCTTGCCAGGTACACCCACGGGCAGGGAATGCTGCTTCATATGGACGGAGCCAGGATCAGTAATGCAGCCATATCGCTCGACTGCGGCTTTTACGAGATGACCGGCGGGGCAGGAGTGGATGTGCTTTCTTTCGGAGGAACCAAGAATGGGATGATGTACGGTGAGGCCGTTATATTTTTCAATAAAGCCCTTTGCGAAGATTTTAAATACCGGCGGAAGCAGGGAATGCAGCTGGCTTCAAAAATGCGTTATATTGCTGCCCAGTTCAGTGCATTTCTGGAGCATGATCTCTGGAAAGAGAACGCCAGGCACGCCAACCGGATGGCTAAGAAACTGTATGAAGCCGTTAAAGACCTGCCAGGGGTGGAAGTCACACAGGCGGTGGAATCCAATGCGGTTTTCGCAAGGATTCCTGCGCGGATAATCCCGGAACTGCAGCAGGAGTTCTTTTTCTACATGTGGGATGAAGAACGGTCAGAAGTGAGATGGATGTGTTCCTTTGACACCACGGAAGAGGATATTGACCGCTTTACGTCCCTGCTCAGTTCATTGCTCAAAGGGGGGGATTAACAGGGAACTGTCCCCGTAGCTCAGGAACCTGAAGTTCTCTTTCAAAGCATAGTCATATACCTTTCGCCAGTCCTCACCGATCCAGGCGGCAATCAGCAAAAGCAGGGTGCTGCCAGGCATATGGAAATTGGTAATCAGTCCTTCAATGGTTCTGAACCGGTAGCCGGGTACAATCATCAGATTGGTGGTGAAGTGCAACTGCTCCAGATTGTGCAACTTACAGTAAGCAATCACTGCTTCAAGACTTTCCGGAAGGGATATCTCCTGTGGAAGCTGCTCATGATCCCATTGGGCAAGGGACAGGGAGAAGGGATCGGACTGGGGCCCGACCAGAAACTTTACTCCCAGCCAGTAGAGGGATTCCAGGCTGCGTGTGCTGGTGGTGCCTACGGCGACCAGGCCCCGTGTTCTTTTCAACCACCGTTTCAGGAACTTCCGGGTCACCACCACCAGTTCCGAATGCATGGAGTGATCCCTGGCATTCTTCTCTTTTACAGGCACAAAGGTGCCAGCACCCACATGAAGGGTAATATGTTCCATAAGAATCCTCCGGCTCTCCAGCTGCCGGATCAGCTCTCCGCTGAAGTGCAAACCAGCTGTTGGAGCAGCCACAGAGCCGTTATTCACGCTGTATACGGTCTGGTAGCGCTCCCTGTCGCTCTCTTCTGCCTCCCGCTTCATATAGGGTGGGATGGGGGTGCTTCCGGATTGCTCTATAATCTCCCCGAAGGTGATCTCCGGATCCTGCCATCGGAACTGAACCAAAAATCCTTCTCCGTGCCTTTCCAATAGATGGGCCTCCAGCATGACCACTCTGCCCCTGATGCCTGTCTCCAGGGATACCGGTCCGCTTTTCCATTTCTTTACATTTCCGACCAGACAGTGCCAGGTGGCTGAATGCTTTGCCAGAAAGGCCAGCTGATAATCGGCCGGATCACAGGGTTCCAGGCAGAAGATTTCAATGCGGGCTCCGCTTTCCTTCCGGAAAATAAGACGGGCCTGAATCACCCGGGTGTTGTTAAAGACCAGCCAGGAGTCAGCCGGCAGGTGTTCCGGCAAATGACTGAAACGGGTCTGAGAAATGTTTTCCCCCTTATAGAGCAGCAATTTTGAAGCGGAACGGTCCGGGAGGGGATATCTGGCTATCCTGGAATCGGGCAGTTCATATTTGAAATTTTCAAGAAAGATAGTAGATGGCTCAGCCATGTTTCGTGTATGATCTCGGCAAAATTAACTATTTTTGCATAGTTCTTATGAAATTTTGCAGTAGTTGATCCTGTCGCTGCAGGCTTCGGCCTGTGGAGGAAAGTCCGGGCAGCTCAGGGTGCCGCACTGTTGAAAAACAGATGTCTGTGAAGGCATGGGTACAAAGAAGAAAATAACCGCCTCGTCACGGGGTAAGGGTGAGAAGGTGGGGTAAGAGCCCACCAGTGTAAGGGGTAATCCTTACAGCTGTTTGTCCTGCGGGCTGAAAGGCCATGTATACCGGCGTTATAAAAGCTACCCGCTACTGCCGGGGGGTAGGCCGCTTAGAAAAATGACAGGCATCCTGCACTGGCGGGATACAGAACCTGGCTTAACAACTACTGCATTTTTTACTCAATAACCGGCTTCTCAAAGAGAGAGTCATCCAGGGTCTTATTGTATTCGACCGATTCGAACGTAATGGTGCTGACCACCTGTCCCGCCATTTTCGTAGCCATATAGTGAGCGGTGGGAATGCCCTTCACCTCTTTATAATCTTTCATCTCCATCTCGATCTCGGTCTCCATGCCATTGGCCATCTGGGTCATCATCAGCTTGGATATCAGGGAGGTTTCCTTTGAGATACATACGATCAGCTCATCTCCCTCCGCTTTGGTGATTTTAATCATAAAAGCAGACCCGTCATCGGTGGATCCCAGCAACTCGACGGTACTCCCTTTTGCCTTATAGTCCCAAAGCGGACTGTCTATTTCAGCCTGATTTATAATGGACTTAAGTTCCTGGGTGCCGAGCTCCTGTGGCTGACTGATTCCCATGGCCGGTGCATACATCCAGCCTGTAGTGCCATTGTAAGTCTGGATAATCTTTGAGCCGGCAAAATCTGTTTCCATCCGGAGCTTGTGTGGTCTGGCCTGAAAGAGTTTGATTCCAGTTTCCATTCCCATGGCAACCAGGGTGTTTTTGCCGCTGATGGAAACAGAACTTATTTTTGACATTTTCTCCTGGCCGGAAGCCTTGAAATGATCGTTAAGTATCCTATCCAGGTCCTGTGCGGACAGGGAAATTGCAAATACAGCAATGGCGAAAGAAATAAATAGTCTGCGCATGGGAAAAAATTTTGGTTATGATCAAATTTACATATTTAATACAATATCTCTAAGCAGTGTCAGTTTTCTTAACAAATCGTCCAGATAAGCCATCTGAAGCATATTGGCACCGTCCGATTTTGCCCTGGAAGGATCGGGGTGGGTTTCCAGAAATATACCATCAGCACCCACAGCAATCCCTGCCCTGGCCATGCTTTCAATTAATTCCGGCCTGCCTCCTGTTACCCCTCCGGACTGATTGGGTTGCTGTAGCGAATGGGTAACATCCAGGATAACCGGATGTCCGAATTGCTGCATGACCGGGATCCCCCTGAAGTCAACCACCAGGTCCTGATATCCGAAGGTGGTGCCCCTTTCAGTGATCAGGACCTTATTATTGCCCGCTTCCACCACCTTATCCACAACAAACTTCATGGATTCAGGGGAAAGAAACTGTCCTTTTTTTATAGATACGGCGCAATTGGTCCTGGCACATGCCACCAGCAGGTCTGTCTGTCTGGAAAGAAAGGCCGGAACCTGGAGCACATCCACAAATTCAGCGGCCATTTTCGCTTCTTGCGGGCTATGAACATCCGTGATTACCGGTAAAGCAAATTGCTCCCCCGCTTCCTTCAGAATCTGCAGGGCCCGTTCATCCCCGATTCCTGTAAAGGAGTCCGGTCGCGATCGGTTGGCTTTCCGGTAGGAGGCCTTAAACACAACAGGCAATTGGTATTTCTCACACAAAAGGCTGATATGCTCCGCTATCTGCATGACCATATCCCTTCCTTCCACCACACAGGGCCCCGCAATTAACAAAAAACCTTCTCTGTCATAACTCCGGAGGGAGGGGATCACTTCTCTAAGTTCATTATTTGTTATCATAGCTTTTTTTCTCTTTCCACAGCCTGCTGAGCCTCTTGAGCATCTCTTCCTCTCTCGGGTTCTGTCCCGGCTGGTAGAATTGTTTCATTTTCAGATCCTCCGGGAGATAATTCTCCCTTACAAAGTGATCTTCGTAATCGTGAGCATACTGGTAGTCTTTCCCGTAACCAAGCTCCTTCATCAGAGATGTCGGGGCATTCCTTAAATGGAGAGGCACCGGAAGATCCCCCGATTGTTCTACCTGCCGCAGGGCTGCGTTAATGGCGGCATAGGCAGAATTACTCTTCGGAGATGCAGCCAGATAAATGCTGGTTTCCGATAAGATGATCCGGGCCTCAGGCATCCCGATCATATGCACGGCCTGAAAGCAGCTGGCAGCCATTAACAGCGCATTGGGATTGGCAAGTCCGATATCCTCAGAAGCCAGTATCACCAGCCTCCGGGCGATGAATTTCACATCCTCGCCACCAGCAAGCATCCGGGCCAGCCAGTAAACCGCTGCATCCGGATCACTGCCACGGATCGATTTGATAAATGCAGAGATAATATCATAGTGCATCTCGCCGCTCTTATCATAGATGGCCATGTTCTCCTGTAAGCGATCGGTGACTATCTCATCGGTGATCTCCAGAACATGCTCTTCGCTGAACTCTTCCCCGGAGCTTTCCGATTTAACCACCACCTCCAGGGTATTAAGCAGTTTCCTGGCATCTCCGCCAGAATACTTAAGCATGGCTTTGTTTTCCAGGATCACGATTTTCAGTTTCTTCAAATAAGGATCCTTATCCAGCGCTCTTTGGAGCAGGGTCTCCAGGTTCTCCCTGGATAGAGGATTCAGGATGTAGACCTGACAGCGGGAGAGCAGTGGAGAGATCACTTCAAAAGAAGGATTTTCGGTGGTAGCTCCAATTAAGGTAACTATGCCCTGCTCCACCGCACCCAGCAGGGAATCCTGCTGGGATTTTGAGAAACGGTGTATTTCATCGATAAACAGGACCGGATTCGGCTTATTGAAAAACTGGTTCTTCTTAGCCTTCTCTATGGTTTCCCTAACATCCTTAACGCCAGACTGAACGGCACTCAAGCTGTAAAAAGGACGATCCAGCTGTTTGGAGATTATACTGGCCAGAGTAGTTTTTCCCACACCAGGAGGTCCCCAAAGAATAAATGAACTGAGCGAACCCGAGAGCACCATTTTGCGTATAACTGCATTAGAGCCCACCAGATGTTCCTGTCCGATGTAGTCGTCCAGTCTGTTTGGACGCATTCGATCGGCAAGGGGCTGGTTGGGAAACTGAAACGCAGGAGACATATGCAAATTTAGTTTTTTTTATTTTTGACGCGAAAGTAAAGCAGAATATGATGAAACGAATCAACAGACAATGCCGGATATGGATGGCAATTATTTTAGGAGCTTTATGGAACCCCCTTTTGTCGCAGCCCCTCTCCCTGGATTTCATCTACGGGGGCGTTGAAGATGCGGAGATTATCCTGCAGGAGTACCTGAAACCCTATGCCAACATACTGGGATCGGACCTGAATGCCGGATGGTACAATACAGCCAGGCCGCATAAGCTCGGAGGCCTGGATGTAACCGCCACGGTAAGCTGGGCCAAAGCACCGGCTTCAGCCCTCTCCTATGACCTGGGAGTCCTGGACCTGAATGGAACCGTGGATCCAAATCCGGGCACCATGGCTCCGACAATTGCAGGCGAACAGGAAGAGCGTCCCCGGATTTCATACAGCGAGGTGCTCGACCTGGGTGGAGGAAATATCGAGGAGATCGAGTATTCCAGCTTCAGGGTGCCCGATGGTGCGGGAGTTGATTTTATTCCGCTTCCCATGGCGCAACTGACTGTTGGGCTTCCCTTTGGAACGGATGTTTCGGCCCGTTTTGTGCCCAACATAGGCTATAAGGATTACGGAGAGATCGGTCTGTGGGGAGTGGGAGGGAAACACTCCATCTCCCAGTGGCTCCCTTTTATAAACAAACTTAAATTCCTCGATATCTCGGTGCAGGGTGGCTATACAAAAGTGACCTCATCGGTTCATGTGGTGGTCGAACCCCAGTCCATTGTAGAGGTGGATAACTACCCCGATTTTGACTGGGACGACCAGTTTTTAACCCAGAAAGTGGAAGGGTGGACCGTTAACCTGATTGCCTCGCAGACCCTTCCCATTATCTCTTTCTACCAGGGCATTGGCTATGCCAGCTCCAGCGTGGATTTACTGATGGAGGGTCACTATCCCATCCATTCGGTCATCCTCGATGAGTCCAGTCCCGATTTCGGAAGAGTTACTTACGAAATACTGGAAAACCCTATTGAAACCCACTATAAAAACTTCAACAACCTGCGAATGAATGTGGGAGCCAGGATTAAACTGGGTGTGCTGACTTTACATTACGATTTTACCTATACCCTCTATGCCACCCAGTCGGTGGGAGTCGGAATCAGTTTCAGATAATCAGAAGCCGTTCAGGTCCATGGTGACCGTTGGGATCAGCAGGAGCCAACCCAGCACAATCAGGATGGCCATAAAAGGCAGGACCCATTTGAGCCACTTTTCATAGGGAATCTTAGCCACTCCCAGTACACCGATTAATACCGGAGAGGTGGGAGTGATCATGTTGGTGAAACCATCGCCCAGTTGAAAAGCCATTACGGTGGCCTGGCGGGACACTCCGATCAGGTCGGAAAACTGGGACATGATGGGCATGGTCAGTGCCGCCTTTGCAGATCCGCTGGGTATCACGATATTGATCAGGGTCTGGATCATATACATCATACTCACCGATGCCAGTCTTCCAAATTCCTGCATGGAGCGGGCGATATTATACAGCATGGAATCAATCACCTTCCCGTCCTCAAGTATGACCAGAATCCCTCCCGCAAGTCCGACTACCACTGCAGCTGAGAGAATATCGCGCATCCCCTCAATAAACAGTTTTGTAATCTGATTCGCACTTTTGTTCATAGCCATTCCCGAAAAAATACCCATCACCAGGAACAGGGTGGCAATTTCCTTTACGAACCAGCCATAGCCCATTACCCCTACGATCAGGTAAAAAATAGTAAAGAGCAGCATATTCAATATAAAGAAATGAACCGATTTACGGAGGGTCAGAATCCCTGAAACAGCAAACAGGCCGGCGAAAACAGGAAGAAACACAAAGGTATATTCCCTGTTGCCAATCCGCAGGGTGGACTGGGGTTCCAGGATGGCAAAGACCGTCATGCCGGCCAGCAGAACGATAAATGTGATCCAGGCCATGATGGGAGTATGGTATTCCATTTGTTCCAGATCAACTCCTTTTTTTTCCCTCCAGTAGCTGTCTGTTTCATAAACGTGGGAGGCTTCGGGTCTCTTCCTGATCCGCGCTGCGTAACGCAACACCCAGGCTATTCCTGTGAAATTTATGGCGAACCAGACAAAAAGTCTGTATTCAATTCCTGAAAAAAGAGGCAGGCTTGAAAGTCCCTGAGCGATGCCTATGGTAAAGGGATTCAGCAATGCTCCGGCAAATCCCAGCCCGGCTCCCACGAAGCACATGCTTAAACCAACAATGGAGTCGTAACCCATTGAAATAGAGAGGGGTACAAAAATGATTATAAAGGCAATAGTCTCTTCACTCATTCCAAAAGTTGCTCCAAAAATACTGAATATCAGCATAATCAGAGTGATGATCAGATTATCAACCCCCAGCCACCTGAAAAAGCTCCTCCGCTCCAGTCGCCTGCTTCGCTTCAGGAAGGACTGTATGCCTACGTCGATGGCTTTGCTGTCATTCATGATCCAGAAAGCCCCTCCAATGATCAGAATAAAAACAATGATATCCGCTTTACCGGCAAATCCGTCAAACAGAGCGCTGAATACCTGCCAGGTCTGGGGATGTTTCTCGGCTTCATGGAACGATCCTTCCACAATAACCTCCCGCATGGTTCCATTGACATTCACGTTTTCCCTTTCAAACTCGCCTCCCGGTAAGATCCAGGTTGACAATGCAGCTGCCGCGATAAAGGCAAATACAATCACGTAAGTATGAGGGATCACTTTTTTTCTGGCCATAAGCGCCTGTTTTAAGTTTACAAATATCAATGAAAATTTCGAAGGGAATAAAATTTCTTAAATTTATCCACCATAATTCTTGTCCTATGCTCCTGTTTCGCATCCTTTCCATACTTCTTCTGCTTATTACATACGCTCAGTTACCGGCTGCAGACCAGGATCTGCGCGACAGCCTGAAAGCCGCCCTCGAAGCTGATATAGCTGACTCGACCCGCTCCAGGCTTCTGTTTGAGCTGGCTGAAGAGGTGGGAGCGGCAGATACCCTGCTTTCATTTTCCTGCCTGGAAAAAGGCAGGGCGATTGCCGAAGAACTCGGGGATGTTGAAGGATTGGGAGTCTATTATAAAACACTCGGGAAGATAAAATCAAGGAGCGGACTCTATGATCAGGCCCTCCTGATCTACGATCGGGCCCTGGCCTGTTTCAATGAAGCCGGAGATCAGTTGAGTTACTTCGAGATGGTCAAAGAGATAGGGAATGTCCATCTGTTCCGGTCGGAATTTACAGAGGCCATGAACCACTATCAGACAGCCCTGGATTACTACAAAAGAAAGAATCATCAAATCGGAATCAGCCGCTGCCTGAACAATATGGGAATCATATACAAGAACAGAGGTAATTATGTGGAGGCTCTTTCGGTATACCAGGAGTCCGTGGTTTACCTGGATTCTGTTCGCAACGCTTATGACATTTCCCAGGCATATATCAATATGGGCAACCTCTTTGTTTATCTGGGCAGCTACAATCAGGCCCTGGAATACTTCAATAAAGCCCTGGAGATTGCGATCCGTCATAATCAACAGCATAATATTTCTCTTTGCCTGGCAAATTCTGGAGTTGTGCAGAACAAACTGGGCAACTATGAAGAAGCGCTGAACCTTTACCAGCGTTCCCTGAAAGTCAGCAACTTGCTTAATGACCCGGTTCAGATATCAAACTGCCTGATTAACATTGGAACCAACTATGCGGAAATGGGGGAAGCAGAAAGGGGACTAGAATACGTTCAGCAGGGAATGGACATAAAAACCGAATTGGGAGATCAGAGAGCTATTTCCAACTGCTACATCCATCTGGCTGATATCCGCACTGTCATGGCTGAGCATGACGAAGCCATAGTACTGTTTAACAGGGCGATCCCGGCAAAACAGGAGCTGAAAGACCAGGATGGTCTTATCAGGTGCTACCTGGGGCTTGGATTTAGTGCGCTGAAACAGGGACAGTTTGGCGAGTCGGCCAGGATGACCGATATGGCCCTGGAAATTGCTGAAAAGATCGGAGCGATGGAGTATATCGCCAAGGGCTATCAAATCAAAAAAGATATCGCTGTTGAACAGGGTGATTACAAGTCGGCCTACCAGTTTGCCATTGCCCATCACAGCTATAATGACAGCCTGATTGATGAAGCCAGTTCCAAAGCCGCTATGGAGATGGAGTTCAGAATGCGTTCGAGAGTGCTTCAGCAGGAGAATGAAAACCTGAGGATACAATCTAACCTCGACCAGGCTCTGGTCCGTAAAAGAACCACTGTATTTTACTCCATTCTGATCGTTGCCTCTGTACTTTTGCTTGGATTTTTACTTGTCCTGTACTTCATGCGTCGAAACAGGAAAACTTCGCGCAAACTGGAAGAAAAGAACCTGGTCATTACCAGGCAGAACCTGAAACTGGACCAGATAAACAAGACCAAGGACAGAATGATGTCGATTATTGCTCATGACCTCCGGGGAACCATCGGGAACCAGCTGACCACGGTGGAGGTGCTGAACCGGATAGAAGGGGAAAAAAAAGTGGAGATTAACCGGAAACGCCTGCTGGGAAACCTGAAAAATTCCGCCTCTTACTCCCTGGAATTGCTGGAGAACCTCCTGCACTGGTCATGCATTGAAGAAGGGGCATCCAATTACCACCCGGAAGAGGTAAAACTCAATACGCTGGTCAGCAATGTCCTTTCCCTTTACAGCGAAAGCGCCCAAAACAAGGATCTCGAATTTTCCAGGGAGTTGGATGGGATCATTAGCTGTTATGTCGACAGGATCATGATGGAAACCATTTATAGAAATCTGATTTCCAATGCCATTAAGTTTTCCAGGCCGGGAGGGAGAATTACCGTCGGACTTAAAAGGGTGGATGGCATGACTTACTTCCGGGTAAGCGATCAGGGCACAGGAATGAGTGAGGAGGATGTTCGGAAGGTTCTCTCTAATGGTGGCGTTTCGCGCCGGGGGACTGCCAATGAAAAGGGAGCGGGCATGGGCCTGATCCTGGTCCAGGAATTTACAAAAATTCACCATGGAAAGCTGAACATAAGCAGTGAAGCCAATAAAGGCTCCACCTTCGAAGTTGTAATTCCCTGCATAAATTGACTATTTTTGCCAGGCAAGGAGCTCTGCATGGATATCATTGAAACATATTCCTTAACTCTTCGGAAGGAAATTCTTTCGCACTACAGGAGACTGATGCGGGCATGTGTCAGTGAATATGATAAAAAGTCTCTGGCGCTGATCAAAAGATCTTTTGAGTTTCTGCTCTCCCATAGCAGTGAAAAGTATCAATACAAAGGGATTTACCTGCTTAAGTTTTCAGCGGGAATGGCTCAGATGACCGTCAAAGAACTCGGTCTGGATGCCATCGGGGTCTCTGCGGCACTCTTGCTGCATGCTGTGGAATTGAACCAGGTATCCCTGGAGGAGCTTGCTTCCGGCGTGGGAAAAAGGACGGCCACCGTGATCGACGAGGTATTGAAAATCAGCAAGCTGGACACCACCACCAACCAGGGACAGGCCGAAAATATGCGGAACCTGATTCTGACCCTGGCCACAGACTTCCGAGTGATTCTCCTGAAAATCGCGGAAAGGCTGTACCTGATGCGGCAGATGGAAATCCTGAATGAAAAGGAGCAGATCGAGCTTTCCTGTGAATCGCGGTTTATTTATTCTCCTCTTTCTCACAGGCTGGGGCTGTATAACGTGATGTCGGAAATGGAAGATATTTCCATGAGCATCCTTGAAAAGGAGGCATACGATTCCATTTCCCGAAAACTGAAAGCATCCACCCAGCGCAGGAACCGCTTTATCCGTGAATTTATTCAACCCCTGAAAGAGGACCTGGACCGGGAGAAATTCAAGGTGGAAATTAAAGGAAGGCCCAAAGCCATCTCCTCTATCTGGCGAAAAATGCGGAAGCAGAAGGTGGAATTTGAAGAGGTCTATGATAAGTTTGCCATACGGGTCATTATCGACACCCCTCTTAAAAAGGAGAAAGCCGATTGCTGGCGGGTTTACAGCATAATCACGGACCACTATCAGCCCAATCCGGAACGTTTGCGCGACTGGATATCTGCTCCCAAGTCCAATGGATATGAATCTCTTCATACCACTGTGGTGGTTCCGGGAGGAGAATGGGTGGAGGTGCAGATCAGAACTGCCCGTATGAATGAGATTGCAGAGAAGGGACTGGCTGCTCACTGGAAATATAAAGGCATTAAGGGCCAGGCCGGCATAGACCAGTGGATCGGGCGGGTCCGGGAGACTCTTGAGAACTCGGAACTAGACCCCTCCAATCTTATGGAGGATTTGCAGTTGAGTCAGTTCAGTAAGGAAATATTTGTATTCACCCCCCACGGAGATCTGAAAAAATTTCCGGAGAACGCCACGGTACTGGACTTTGCATTTGATATTCATACAGATGTGGGAGCCTCCTGTGTGGGAGCCCGGGTCAATAATAAGAATGTGCCCATCCGCTATCGCTTGAAAAACGGAGATAAGGTGGAGATCCTGCGCTCCAAAAACCAGAAACCAAAAATGGACTGGCTCAATGTGGTGGTTACCTCCAAAGCCAAAGGGAAAATTAAAGTAGCCCTTAAAGAGGAGAAACTGAAAGAGGCGGAACACGGTAAGGAGATCCTTAAAAGAAGATTCAGGAACTGGAAGGTTGAATTTAACGACAGCAGTATCCGTAAGGTGATCAAGCATTTTAAGTACCGGGATGCCATAGACCTCTATTTTGATGTGGCCACCGACCGGATTGAACTTCGTCAGATTAAGGAATTGCTTACAAGCGTTGAGAAAGCAGCTGAAATCAGACCTGAAAAGATTGAAGAGGAGGCGCTGGATCGCTTGGCTAAGACAGCCTCCATAAATTCCGGAGATTTCCTGGTAATCGATGATAAGTTGTCCAATGTGGAGTATAAACTGGCCCCCTGCTGCAATCCCATACTGGGGGATGCCATTTTTGGCTTTGTAACCATCAGTTCAGGGATCACCATCCACCGGACCAACTGTCCCAATGCACAACAAATGCTCTCGCGCTATGGATACAGAGTCGTGAAAGCCCGCTGGAATAACAGTGAGAAAGGGGCTTTTTTCCCGGTGACCCTCCTGATTACCGGATTGGATGAGCTGGGAATCGTCAGCAATATTTCAGATGTAATCTCCAGGGACCTCCAGGTAAATATGCGTTCCATCTCCATTGATTCTAATGACGGGATGTTCGAAGGGAGTATCACCCTGCAGGTAAAAGACACCCGGCACCTGGAAGCTCTTGTTCGTAAATTGAAAAAAGTGAAGGGAATCCTGAATATCAAAAGGCTGGATGCTTAATAACGGGGATCGGGTTTGTAAGGGAGCCTGGCCATCTTTTCGACAGTCATCCCGGGAAATCCGAACTCTTCTGTAATTTCACCATAAAGCAGGTAAATGCCGTCCCCCCGGTAAGGGTAACGCTTCAGGGAATCAGGAAAGTTGACCACATCAAAAAATTCACCTTCCACATCCAGAAAAGTGCCGAAGTTCATCCATTGCTTCTGTTTGGTACGCACGTGCTTCACCGTTACCAGATTCCCGATCATGCGCACCTTTTTGCCCACCTTTCCCATCATCTGATGCGAAAGTATCTCTCCCCTAAAACTAGTCTGAAGCAGCTCAAAAGCGGGGATACTCACTGTAAATCCGAGGATTTCCAGCTCATCGTAACTGTTCTCCAGAGAGGTCTGCTCCAGTCCGGGCAGGGTGAATTCCCGCTTCTGCACCGGAAATAATTCTCTCACAAGGTCCCTTTTCCTGCGCTTTCCAAGCAGCAGATGGGCATCCCACAGCAGCTCTTTTTTGCTCTTCCCGGTAAAGCGAAGTGCAGAGACCCGGATCAGGATAATGACCTGCTCCAGACCCAGGGGCACACGCTCCAGGAAATCTTCCAGGCTTTGATACTCTCCATGTTGCTCTCTCTCCCGGGTAATTATCTCCGCTGCCAGCTGCTCCAGGCTCTGAATATGAATAAAGCCGATGAAAATATCCTTATTGCTTATGGACGTTTTATAATCGCTCCTGTTGACGCAGGGCAGGTGGATAATGCCTCCCCAGCGGCGTGCTTCATTAAAATAGACCCAGGTCCGGTAATATCCCCCGAAATTATTGATGACCGCAGTCATGAACTCCAGGGGATAGTGGGCCTTCAGGTAGAGCGACTGGAAGCTCTCCACCGCAAATGAGGCCGAATGGGCCTTGGAAAATGAATAAGCGGCAAAAGAGCTGATCTGTCGCCACACCTCCCGGGTCAGACTGTCGGGATAGCCCCTCTGCCGGCAATTTTCGAAAAAGCGATCCGCGATCCGGTCAAATTCCTTTCGGGACCGGTACTTCCCGCTCATAGCCCTTCGAAGCACATCCGCATCGGCCAGGTCGAGGCCGGCAAAATGGTGACAAATCCTGATCACATCCTCCTGGTAGACCATCACCCCGAAGGTCTCCTTTAACTGCTCTTCCATAATGGGATGGAGGTATTCAAAGGAGCCGGGGTGATGGAACCTGTGGATATATTCACGCATCATCCCGGATTGTGCCACACCCGGACGGATGATGGAACTGGCGGCCACCAGGGTGCGGTAACTGTCACAGCGAAGTTTGGTGAGTAATCCGCGCATAGCCGGACTCTCAATATAAAAACAGCCATTGGTTTCACCCGACTTCAGCTGTTCCAGCACCCTGTGGTCCTTTTTAAACTCATCCACCCGGTGCACATCCACTTCCAGCCCGCGGTTCCGGCGAATAATCTCTGCACACTCCTTAATATGCCCGATACCCCGCTGACTGAGTATGTCCAGTTTCTCGAAGCCCAGTGTTTCGGCCACATACATATCCCACTGGGTGGTGGGAAGCCCTTTGGGAGGCATATCCAGTGCCGTATAGGTGCTCAGGGGTTCTTCGGAGATCAGCACCCCTCCGGCATGGATGCTTCTCAGGTTGGGGAAGTCCATCAGGCGGCTTCCCACTTCAAAAATATTCCGGGTAATGTGATTCTCATTGAGAGCATTCCCGGGATCCTTTACCAGCAGGTCAATTTCTTCCTTGGGCAGTCCGTAGACCTTGCCCAGCTCCCTGAAGATGGAGCGGTCCCTGAAGGTGGAGATAGTCCCGATCAATGCCGTATGTTTGCGCCCGTACCTTTTAAAGATATAGTCGAGCACCTCATCCCGTTCCTTCCACGAAAAATCGATATCAAAATCGGGGGGGCTGGTCCTTTTAGGATTGATGAAACGCTCAAAATAAAGGTCCAGATCAATGGGATCCACATCCGTGATCCGCAAACAATAGGCCACAATGGAGTTGCCTCCGCTACCGCGTCCCACGTGGTAGAAGCCCCTGGACATGGAGTAGCGGATCACATCCCAGGTAATCAGGAAGTAGGAGGAGAAACCAAGCCTGTCAATAATCTCCAGTTCGTGCCTGATCCGCTTCAGGGCCTCCGGATTCCTGCGCCCGTAGCGATACTCCATTCCATCCATGGCCAGTTTCTCCAGCAGGACCTTGTCGTCCTGCGGGGTCCCGGTAAAGGTCTTTTTGTTCTTGACCGTGGTAAAGTCAAAATCAATCCGGCAATCCTTGACCAGCTCTTCTGTGTTCCTTCGGATATGAGGTGCTTCGTCGTAGGCACAGCGCAACAAATCCGGGGAGAGCAGAATTTCACTCTCATCTGCCATCTGGCCCGGCTTTAGCTGGCTTAGCAACATATTGTGGTCAATGGCCCTCAGATGGCGGTGCAGTGTATGGTCGCTTTTATGAAGAAAGCTTACCGGATGCCTTATCACCAGTCTGGAATGCTCCCGGCTCCAGGGCGAGGTGAAGAGCCTGTTCAGTTCCCCCGGCTTCACCCCGATGAGCTCCTGCTCATGCAGCCTGGCCCCCGCACTCTTTCCCTGCCAGGGATTATTGCTGAAATCGTATATGAACCATACATCCCCCAGGGGTGGGGCACGTTCGGGAAGGGGCAGCCCCGAATGGTTGTGATAAGAAAGAAAACTGTTCAGCTCCCTGTAACCATGCGGGTTCCGGGCAATTCCTGTGTAAAGATACTGGTCGCCATTACGATATTCAATCCCGCCCATGGGATGAATCCCGTGCTGCTGACAGGCTCTTACAAAATCGACCATACCCGTGGAATTATTGATGTCGGTCAGGGCCAGCGTTTCGATCCCCATTCCGGCTGCATTTTCCACCAGAGTCTCCACCGCCATGGTTCCGTACCTCAGGCTATAATATGAGTGACAGTTTAAATACATTTACCTGTACCAGTAGCGGAACCTCCGGTTCTTCAGGTTGTCAATCTGCTGGCGGTTTCCCGGAGAAGAGATGCTCAGCTCTTGCTGTGACCGGGCAATCTGTTCTTCCAGGTTGCAAAGCTGTATGCCACTGGCCCTCCGGATCGAATCGGAACCATAGCGCCTGCGCAATTTGTCCAGCGCCAGGTAGAGATGGACCATCTCCGAAGTATCTTCGAACAGGTTCAGCTGCTGAACACCCCGTACCAGTCCGGAGAAGCGAAGCCCCACCAGGCGTATCAACATACGGCGCTGATAAAGCCGGTCAAACAACTCTCTGGCCACAGGCATCAGCACATGATCGAAGGAGGTATATGAGATCCGCTTCTGCAGAGTATGAGTATCAAAATTTGAATAACGGATCTTCACGGTCACTATGGAGGTGAGTTTTTCCTCTTTCCGCAGCTGGAAAGCCAGCTTCTCTACCATGGAGGTGAGCAGATCGCCGAGCCCTGCGATATCCATGGTATCCTGCTGAAAGGTCCTTTCGCTCCCGATGGATTTACGCTCAGAGTACTGGACCACAGGAGCCGGATCAATGCCATTGGCCTTCTTCCAGATCACCAGACCATTCTTTCCCAGCAGGCTCTCCATCATTTCCATGGGAATCTGCCCCAGGGTACCGATAGTGGCAATACCCATGGACCGCAGAAGGTGGAAAGTGCGGTTCCCGATCATGGGCATCTTTCGAATAGAAAGAGGGAAGAGGAAGCTCTTTACATGTTCATCGGCAACCTGAATCTCCCCATTGGGTTTGGCCTCGCCGGTGGCAATCTTCGAAACCGTCTTGTTCACCGACAAACCACAGGAGATGGGCAGACCTGTCTCTTTGATAATACGCTGCCTGAGTTCATGGGTCCACTGCATGCAGCCGAAAAAGCGGTCCATTCCGGTAATATCCAGATAGTGTTCATCAATGGATGCTTTCTCATACATGGGTGCCTCTTCTGCAATAATCTCGGTAACTATTTTTGAGTGCCTGCTATAAGCATCCATATCCCCCCTGATCACAATGGCTTCATTGCAAAGAGAGCGTGCCATCTTCATGGGCATGGCCGAATGCACTCCGAACTGCCGGGCTTCATAACTGCAGCTGGACACCACACCCCGGTCCGATATCCCCCCAATGATCACGGGCTTCCCTTCCAGCGAGCTGTTCATCAGGCGCTCCACAGATACAAAAAATGTATCCAGATCCATATGTACTACACTTCGTGTCATTTTTTTTACTATATTTGATTAGAATATAATCATTATTATGATTACAATATAATCATAGGACCTGTTTTATGCAAACATTCATACCCTTTTAACATGTATTTCGATTCAAATATTAAACTACTGAGAAAGCGTAAAAATCTCACTCAGGATGAGGTGGCCGTCAAGCTCCGGATGAAACGCTCCACCTTAAGCGGTTATGAGAACAGGGTGGCACAGCCCGGACTTGAAATACTCCTTCTCTTTTCAAATTACTACCACATTGCCATAGATACTCTGCTGAAAGTGGATCTGTCAAAACTTGGCGAGAGCCAGTTGCGACAGCTTGAGTACGGAGAAGATGTGTTCCTGAAGGGCGGCAAGCTGCGGGTGCTCGCCTCCACCATCGATGCCCATAATCAGGAGAATATTGAACTGGTTCCGGTGAAGGCACAGGCCGGATATACCAATGGCTTTGCAGATCCCGAATACATTCGTGAGCTACAGGTATTCCAGCTCCCGTTTCTCTCCAGAGAGAAGAAGTACCGGACCTTTCAGCTGCAGGGCGACTCCATGCTCCCCATCCCCGAAAAGGCGTGGGTGACCGGCGAGTACGTGGTGGACTGGAAAGGGCTGAAAACCGGGGAAGCATGTGTGGTTCTTACCATCGATGAGGGAATTGTCTTTAAGATTCTTGAAAACAGGATAGAAAAGGAAGGAAAGATGATCCTGTACTCCCTGAATCCGCTTTATGAACCCTATGTGATTCATGTGAGCGAGATCCGGGAAATCTGGAAGTTCATACATTTTATCAGTCACGAAATCCCTGAACCTATGATCCCGGAGAACCAGCTTGTTCGGACAGTGGCAAGCCTGAAACAGGATATGGAACGTATGAAGATGCTCAGTTCAATCCAAAATCATCCCCCAGAAGAGCCTCCTGCCTCCGGATCAGGCTAAGGTATCGAAGCTGCCCTGCCAGAAAACCTTCTCTCTGCTCAGCACCGTTCATACAAATGAATTTGTACTTTTCATCGGAAGAAAGATTTAGGGCGATGATCACGTCTTTGCGGGTAATCACAGAATCCTGTTTTGAGCGAAGGAATTCCTGATCGTATTCTGCCCTGTATCTGTCTATCAGCTCCATGAGCTCCCGGCTTACAACAGGATCGTCACAGGGAAGGCGTTTAATACTTCCCCCTGAATACAATTTACCTTCAAGCTTCTCTCTGAAACCGGAAATTTCAACTACAGCCAGCGATTCAACAACGATTACCATGCTTCCGTCCTCTTTTTCGGCCACAACATCTTTCAAGCTGACCTCACAACCAAACTCCTGTATTTTCGATTCGATCAGAAAGGGAATAACAAATGTGCTTCCGTGGGAACGGATATCACTGATTAATTGCTTGTAACGCCGCTCAAAAATATGCAGTGGGATGTCCTCTCCGGGGAAAAGAAAAACACTTAAGGGAAAACAGGGCAATATTTCTGTTTGCTGCTCCATGTGGTAAAACCATAAGTCTTAACAATTCATGTTTTGAATTTGTTTAACTTTTAGCTTTCCAATCAGCATTTAATTTATGATTACCTGATTTCAGCGCAAGAAGCAGACAACAAGCAAATATGTGTTTTACCATAGATATTCATCTTACAAGGAGGGCCATAGAGGAGCGGTTCAAGGTGGATAGCTCTGCCTTGTATGAGTTTGACTTCAACTACTTTTACAAAGCATTCAACAATCCCCTGATTCCCGTGATCGCCCAGGAGGATTCTTCCAGGGTTCAGCTGATGCAATGGGGGCTGATCCCCGGCTGGTGCCGCAACATGGAGGAGGCAGAAAGAATCAGGAAAGGCACCTACAATGCCAGGTCGGAAACTCTGCAGGAAAAACCCTCCTTCAGAGAAACACTCAACAGGGGACGCTGCCTGATTATTGCAGGTGGCTTTTTCGAATGGCAACTGCTTGATAAGGTGAGAGTCCCGTGGTATATCACCCTGAAAAACGGAGCCCCTTTTGTATTTGCCGGGTTGTGCGACAACTGGAGAGACCCCCTGTCGGGCGATATTATCAGGACTTGTTCCATTATTACCACCCGGGCAAATTCCCTGATGGAAAAGATTCATAACACCAAAAAAAGAATGCCGGTAATCCTCAGAGAGGAGACAGAGAAAGAATGGATTGAGAAAGAGCCCTCTCTCTTACAGAGAAAGAGGCTGTTGGAAGCCTGTAATGAGCTTGATTTAAAAGCACATACAGTCACACCACGCCTGTCTGCCAAAGACGCAGATCCTTCAGACCCAAGCTTGATCGAACCCTATGTTCACCTGGCTCCGGGCAGCTTGTTTTAGAGTTTTCCCGATAGATATCAACAAGATTGCAAGGAGACCGCAAACGATAATGTATTGTATTATAATTATATGATGAATATGTTTAACATAAGATTAACGCATTGTTAATATCTGCTGTTCATTCAATGTTAAATTCTTCAGTGGTTTTTTTTTGGTGCAATGTTCGAAAGCATATATATTTGATTCTACCAAGTGAGCGATAAAAGGCCACTCCGTTCTTTAAATGATTAAGTTCATTAGCTGCCAGGGCAACCTGGAAGCGTGAATATGAGTCACGGGAACAGTTAAACAGGTATTGATGCTGTTCTCCCGGTTTTCGGACCGGACTGTGAACTGGAATACCCGGATTGCTGTCAAAAGCATGAAGGGAGATTCAAAACGGAAACCGTAGTGTACCTGAAAACGCGGTGAAAGTTGTAAGCAGTTGAGCATGACGCATTGTCTATGGACAAAAGCGATGCAAGTTGTTCGATTCGTCGGGCAGCGAGAGGGAAAACAAAGTTTCGGCATTGTTTTCCGGTCATAATAACCGTAGCTTGGCGCGAATTAGAGACTACGGTATCTAACAAGCGGAATGGGAACCAGATGCAAATTTGGCTCCCATTCGTGTTTTTATACCTCCCCGCTTCAGAAAATTCTTTTGACCAACTGCCAGTATTGAATTATCAATGATTGCTATTGTCTCTACCAATGTCCGTTTTTATGTGCGAAGAGGGTATTTTATATTAAATTAATATATCATTCGTATATTTGAAAATATGCCTCTATATCTTTAAATATCATGTTATTATCCCATACTATTTTGATTACCTGAAATAGGTCCGATGAACAATTCCGAATCACATGCATTTTACTATAACTTTGTACGAACATAAGCGTGTTATTGATCAAATTTTTTGTTTTGAAAAAGTTACTGGTATTTATTTCTCTGTTTGTTTTTTTCTTCTTTGGAGAGATGGCGATGACCTTCTCTGATAAGGGGTATCCCTCCCTTCTCAATGATGAAGAGGTGCCATTCTCTCTGCTTCTCGACAATCAATATTCTGATTATGAAGGGACGGAGAATATTGACAGGCAGGTAAAAGAGTTTATTAAGCTTTGGAAGATTGAAGGGGCAAGTCTGGCAGTCACGAAGAATGAGCGGCTGGTTTATGCAAAGGGGTTTGGCACGGCCAACAGTGAAACCGGGGAGAATGTGAAACCCGGGCACCTGTTTCGCATTGCATCTGTTTCGAAGCTTATCACAGCGGTGGCTATTATGAAATTATATGAACAGGAAAAGCTCAGTCTGGATGAAGCCGTATTCGGAGAAGAGGGAATCTTAAACGATTCCATGTTCAGAAGCTACACAGATCCCAGAATTGAAGAGATAACGGTCCGTCAGCTGCTGAACCATACTGCCGGATGGTCCAGGTATGCAGGGGATCCCCTGTTCAATCCCCTGTACATTGCAAGGAAAATGCGTGTTCAGGCTCCTGCATCCTTTGAGCATATCCTGCAGTACACCCTTTCCCGCAAATTGAACTTCGACCCGGGGACCAATTACAGTTACTCAAATCTGGGTTATGCCATCCTGGGTAAGATCATAGAGAGAAGGAGCGGAATGCTCTACCAGGATTATGTAGTCATGCATCTTCTGAAACCCATAGGTATTCATGATATGCACATTGGCAAAAGCTATTATCATGAAAAATATCCCCATGAAGTGAGGTATCACAGCAGTGCAGGGAAAATGACCACTGCTTCCATGAATGGATCCGGTGAAATAGTGCCCATCTACTATGGAGGAAATTACATGGAGTTACTTGGTCCGGCAGGGGGCTGGGTGGCTTCGGCACCGGAACTTATCAAGTTCCTGACGGCCATTGACGGCTTTGAAGAGCAGCCGGACATTCTCTCGTCAGAAACCATTTCCATGATGTCGAATCCACAAATGGCGGGAAAAGGACTGTTTGGCTGGAGGGGGAGCGACAGCTATGGCACCTGGTGGCGTACCGGATATCTCAGTGGCTCCTCGGCTTTGCTGGTCAGGCAGAATGACGGGATAAACTGGGTGCTTATGACCAATACAAGCACCTTTAAGCAGTCCAGAATCCATTCCTATGTATCGCGTCTGATGTTCGGCGCTGTGGGTGCAGTTGAACAATGGCCAGGAATTGATTTGTTCTCTGTGGACGACAAAGGTCCCGGACCCATTGCAGATATTCCTGCAACAAATCCGAAACTTTAGTCACACAAATTCTTTCCCTTAGAATTTTCCTTTATCTTAGAGCGCTCAGATGAGTGTTTTATGGAACTCTCAGCCATCCAACATATCGACTCGGAAAAAGTAGCTGATTTTAAGGCTGATATTTTTATTACCACTCTGAGCTTCGAAACCCGGGCTACAAACGTAGCCCGGATGATGGAACAGGCCTCCTGCAAAAAAATAGCTCTGGAAAAAGTTCACGGTGTCAGGGAGTTTTCCTACCGCGATAACAGCAGCTATTTCGAGGAGCAGGGATTCGAGGTTTTCCAGGTAGAATCAGAAATTCCTGATGTGGCTGCTATTCTTCAAGACCTGACCGTAAATAATTCACGTATACTGATAGATTGCACCAGCATGCCACCCGGCTGGTACTATGCGTTTTTCAGGTGGTTCTACGAGAAACATAATGGAGATGGACGGGTAAATATTCGTATTGTCTATACCATGGCCAGCTATGTTCGTCAAGCCGGCTCGCACAGGGTGAAGGAGATTTCCGATTTCCTGCATGAAGAAATAAAGCCTGGTTATGCAAAGAAAACCGCCCTGATTCTGGGTATCGGACATGAGAAAAAGATTTCCGAATCCATATATAAATTTATCAATCCAGACCTGCTTTATCTTTTTTATGCAGATCCGCCCGCAGAAAAGCGCTTTGTTGAAAAGGTCTTTATCAACAACCATAAACTGATCAACAGTGTTCCCATCAGGAACCTGATTTCCTATCCCATCAGAAACGGACAAATCATCTATCAGAGCCTCATCGACACCATACTTCCTCTTCGGAACGATTACACCATTGTCCTGATTCCGCAGGGCCCCAAAATATTCTCCGTGGCTGCCATGCTGGTGCATATGGGATATCCGGATGTCAAAATCAGTTATCCTGTGCTGAAAAAGCCCCCCTTATCTGACCGTCTCCCCCGGGACGAACCCGTGGTGCTTGATATCCTTTTTGAAGGAGAGGAATAAAAACATTTTCCGGGTATTGTTGTTATACCAACGAAAACCCATTTACCACACTTTTTTCATTTGATTCTATTATGGCAAATTTTGATATTATCATGCCAAAAATGGGTGAGAGTATTGAAGAAGCAACTATTACAAACTGGTTTGTAAAAGAAGGGGACCGGATAGAGGAGGATGAGGTCCTTCTTGAAATCGCTACCGACAAAGTTGATTCTGAGATCCCGTCACCTGTTGAGGGAGTTGTAAAAAAAATTCTTTTCAAACAGGATGAGATTGTTGCAGTAGGCACAGTAATCGCTGTGATTGACCTGGAGGGAGATGCTTCATCCACTTCGGGCGAGGAAACAGATCCTGCAGTTGCAGAAAAGAGCAACGCACCGGATAGTGAGCCTGAACAGGAAATCAGCAGCCAGGAAGAGAAGGAAGACAAGGAAGACAAGGAAGAGATAAGTTCCACACAGGGACGGTTCTACTCCCCCCTGGTAAAAACCATTGCTGCAAAAGAGGATGTGTCACAGGAAGAACTGAATTCCATCCAGGGAAGCGGACTGAACGGGCGGGTTCGGAAGGAAGACCTTCTTGGTTTTCTGGAGCAAAGAGGAGCCGGTAAAGCGCTCAGTGCTGAGAAGCCGGAACCCGTCGCCACTGATCCTGGAGCCCTCAGGGAACCGGCAAAGAAGGCTGTTCCGGAAACGGTCCGGGGCAGCGAAGGAGATGAGGTGATTGAGATGAGCAGGCTGAGGAAACTGATTGCAGAACATATGATCCGCTCCAAGCAGACCTCTGCCCATGTGACCAATATGATTGAAGTGGATGTGACCAGTGTTGTGAACTGGCGGAATCAGGTAAAGGAAAACTTCCTGAAGAGAGAGGGGGTCAAACTGACCTACCTGCCGGTATTTCTGGAAGCAACAGTGAAGGCATTGAGGGATTTTCCGCAGATAAACGCCTCTGTGGACGGGGATCATATTGTCATTAAAAAGAAGATTAACCTTGGCATTGCCGTATCTCTTCCTGATAATAACCTGATTGTACCCAACATTAAAGATGCCGGAACCCTGAACCTTTCAGGAATTGCCAGGAAAATGACCGAGCTGGCCGCCGCTGCGCGCAGCAATAAGCTTAATCCTGATGATATCAGTGGCGGAACCTTCACCGTGACCAACTTTGGTTCTTTTCAAAATGATATCGGGACACCTATTATCAACCAGCCGGAAGTGGCCATCCTGGCCGTTGGAGCTATTAAGAAAAAACCGGCGGTGATTGAGTCACCCATGGGAGATATGATAGCCATCCGGCAGAAGATGTGGTTATCTCTTACCTATGACCACCGGATCGTTGATGGGGCACTGGGTGGTGCGTTTTTGAAGCGGCTGGGAGACTACCTGGAATCATTTGATCCGGAAACCGGAAATTTTAAACTCTGAGCGATTATGTCAACAAATAAGAAATTCAGCATAAAAAAAACAGATAAGGAGACTCTGGCAAAATGGTTTAGACTGATGCTGGTTGGCAGGGCCATTGACGACAGGGCCCCCAACTATCTGAAACAGGCAATCGGGTGGTCCTACCATGCACCATACGCGGGGCATGATGGGATACAATTGGCTATCGGTCAGGTATTTGACCGGGAAAATGATCATTTGTTTCCCTACTACAGGGACATGCTTACTGCGTATTCTGCAGGGCTCTCGGCAGAAGAACTTATTCTGAACGGGATATCCAGAGATACGGATGTGGCAGGGGGTGGCAGACATATGTCCAACCATTTTGCCAAACCGGAATGGAACATACATAATGTATCCTCCTGTACCGGAAATCATACCTTGCATGCAGTAGGAGTGGCAAGAGCCATGAAAAAGTACAAGTTTCCCGGTGTGGCCATAAGCTCGCAGGGAGAGTCATCCGTTTCCGAAGGCTATGTATATGAGGCCATTAACGGGGCAAGCAACGAAAAGCTTCCGGTCATTTTTGTTTTCCAGGATAATGGTTACGGGATTTCAGTTCCCAAGGCTGACCAGACCGCCAACCGTAAAGTGGCCAATAACTTTTCCGGATTCAAGAACCTGAAAATCTTTCACTGCAACGGCAAAGATGTATTCGACAGTATGAACACCATGACCGAAGCCAAGGAGTATGTGGCCAAGCATGAACACCCGGTGATCGTTCATGCTAACTGCGTCCGGATACACTCACACTCGAATTCCGACAGGCATGATCTTTACCGCGACGATTATGAGCTGAATTATGTCTATCAGTATGATCCGCTGGCCAAATTCAGAAGACTTTTGATCAGGTATGAGCACTTTACCGAGGCTGAGCTGGAAATCCTTGAGAATGAAGCCAGAGAGATAGTGAAGGCTGCCCATAAAGTAGGAATGAATGCCCCGCAGCCTTCTCCGGAGTCTGTTCATGACTTTGTGATTCCCGAACCATATATCAGTGACAAGTATCCCGAAGGCATTCATCATCATGAAGGAGAGCCTAAAAAACTGATTGTAGGATTAAATGAGACCCTGAAAGCTGAATTTCGCCATAATCCGGACACGTTTATCTGGGGGCAGGACGTGGCCTATAAGGAGAAGGGTGGCATTTTCAATGTAACCAAGGGAATGCAGCAGGAATTTGGCAAAGATCGTGTTTTTAACGGTCCCATTGCAGAAGATTTTATCATGGGAACGGCAAACGGCATGAGCAGGTTTAATGATAAACTGCGGATTGTGGTGGAAGGGGCGGAATTTGCAGATTATTTCTGGCCAGCCATGGAGCAGTTTGTGGAAACCTCTCATGAATACTGGCGAACCAAAGGCCAGTTTTCACCCAATATCACGGTCAGACTTGCATCGGGTGGATACATCGGGGGCGGTCTTTACCATTCGCAGACCATAGAAGGATCCCTGACACCCCTGCCCGGAATCAGGGTAGTTTACCCCAGTTATGCGGATGACGCGGCCGGATTGCTCCGAACCAGCATACGCTCCAGGGGTACCACCCTCTTTTTGGAACCCAAAGCCCTTTATAACTCCCCCAAAGTGGCAACACCCATTCCGGATGATTTCGAAGTGCCCTTTGGTAAAGCGAGACTGAGAAGAGAAGGAACAGACATGAGCCTAATCACTTATGGTAATACAACACCCCTTTGTGTGGACCTGGCAGATAAATTCCTGAAGGATAATATCGCAAGTCTTGAGGTTCTTGACCTCCGTTCGCTTAGTCCCCTCGATACGGAGGCCATCGTGAACACCGTAAAGAAAACAGGGAAAGTTCTGGTAGTGCATGAAGACAAGGTATTTGGAGGGTTTGGGGGAGAAGTGGCCGCCATGATCAACGATCTGGCTTTTGAATACCTGGACGGACCAGTGAAAAGGGTGGGATCCACTTTTACACCGGTAGGATTCAACCGCATCCTGGAAGCCGCGATTCTGCCCGATCTGGAAAGAATCGAAAAAGCTGCGAAAGAATTGTTGAACTATTAATACTAAAGACCCGGACCATGAATAAGACCGCTATTATTTATAGTTTCAATACCAAAAAAACCGGAAAAATCGCCAGCCAGATCCAGGAGGCATTCCATGACGATCATATAGAAATGGTAAATGCTGAAGAGCTTACCGAAGAACTGTTCCTCTCCTTTGAACAGATTATCATGGGCGTCCCGACCTGGTTCGATGGCGAACTTCCCAACTACTGGGATGAATTTGTGCCTGCCCTTGAAGATCTTGATCTGAATGGTAAAAAGATCGCCCTGTTCGGATTGGGTGATCAAACAGGATATCCGGAAAATTTCCTGGATGGTGTTGGAATTATGGCTAAGATCCTTGAGGCTCAGGGAGCCACACTGGTGGGATTCACCTCCACGGAGGGCTACGATTATGAAAGTTCAAGAGCCGAAAGAGATGGCCAGTTCCTGGGATTAGCCATCGATTATGAAAATCAGGGTTCTATGAACAAACCCCGGATAGCTTCCTGGGTTGATCAGCTGAAAAAAGAGTTCATCTGAGACTAATCTGCAAATTAAAACCATGTTGGATAGCATGTTTTAGCATTAATTTTGCTTCTTTTGTGGTGTACAAGCTATAATCCTTAAACTGTATGACCATGGCAAAAGATCGCTTATATATTTTCGATACCACATTGAGGGACGGAGAACAGGTTCCTGGATGCCAGCTGAATACCATTGAGAAGATCGAGGTCGCCAAAGCCCTCGAGGAGCTTGGAGTGGATGTGATCGAAGCCGGATTCCCCATTTCCAGTCCGGGAGATTTCAACTCGGTCATTGAAATTTCCAAGGCCGTTACCGAACCGGTCATCTGCGCCCTTACCCGTGCAGTAAAAAAAGATATTGAAGTAGCCGCCGAGTCGCTGAAATTTGCCAAGCGTCCGAGGATCCACACAGGTATAGGAACCTCCTATTATCATATTTATCATAAACTGAACAGTAATCCGGAGGAAATCATTAAGCGGGGAGTTGAAGCGGTCACTTATGCCAAATCATTTGTGGAAGATGTGGAATTCTATGCTGAAGATGCAGGACGTTCAGACAATAAGTACCTGGCCCGGGTCGTGGAAGCAATGATCAATGCCGGGGCCACCGTGATTAATATTCCCGATACAACGGGCTACACCCTGCCCGATGAATACGGCAAAAAAATAAAATACCTGCTTGATCATGTGAGCAATATAGACAAAGCCATTCTTTCCACGCACTGCCATAACGACCTGGGCATGGCTACAGCCAATACCATGAGCGGAGTGATAAATGGAGCCAGGCAGGTCGAGGTAACGATGAACGGGATAGGAGAACGTGCAGGAAATACCTCCCTGGAAGAGGTGGCCATGATTATTAAGAGCCGCAAGCACCTGAACCTGATCATCAATATTAACCCCAGGAAGATCTATCGCACCAGCAGGCTGGTATCAACCCTGATGCGGATGCCCGTACAAGCCAACAAGGCTATTGTTGGAAGAAATGCATTTGCCCATTCATCCGGCATTCATCAGGACGGGGTGTTGAAAAAAAGGGAGAATTACGAAATTATCAATCCCAAGTCGGTTGGGATCAACGAGTCGTCCATCCTGCTTACCGCCCGAAGCGGCAGGGCGGCATTGAAACACAGGCTGGGAAAACTCGGTTATACTTTCAGTAAAGAGGCCCTGGATAAGATCTATGATGATTTTCTTGAGCTGGCCGACTCCAAGAAAGAGATCGTGGATGAAGATCTGAAGATACTGGCGGGAGCCAAAAACAGGGATATTAAACGAAATCTTCATCTGCTCAAGTTGCAGGTGCTGTGTGGTAAAGGCACTATCCCCGTGGCAAGCGTTTCACTCCAGTGGGAAGGGGAGTGCCATTCGGCCACAGCGGAAGGAAACGGTCCGGTAGATGCCTCTATCAATGCGGTAAAAATGATCCTGAACCGGAAAGTGAGGATTGAGGAGTTCCTGATACAGGCCATAACCCGGGGAAGCGATGATCTGGGGAAAGTGCATATGCAGGTAGAGCATAAAAATGTGGTCTACTATGGGTTTTCCGCCTCCACGGATATAGTCACGGCATCCGTTGAAGCATTTATTGATGCCATGAGTCAAATTGTTTAGCAGTACAGTCTCACTTTTTACAATTTTGAATTTTTTCTGAATGCATGCCGAGACTACCATTTTCTCTGATCATTTGTTTATTGCTGATCTCCCCGGAAGGTTTGGGGAAATCGACGGTAAGCGGGTATGTTCGTGATGCAGCTTCGGGAGAAGCGCTGATTGCAGCCAATGTCATTATCGAAGAGCTGGGTACAGGCACCAGTACCAACGAATATGGCTTTTATGCGCTTTCAGTTGAGCCGGGAACTTATACCTTTATTTACTCCTACGTAGG
Organism: Bacteroidales bacterium; assembly: GCA_029210725.1. Classification (NCBI taxonomy): domain Bacteria; kingdom Pseudomonadati; phylum Bacteroidota; class Bacteroidia; order Bacteroidales; species Bacteroidales bacterium. The sequence goes on from JARGFM010000005.1 coordinate 151,484, forward strand.
GTATGCTGCAGTCTCCAGATCCATAGAACTTGCAGAGGATATGGTCCTGGATATGGAGCTTACAGAGTTGGTGCTGGAACTGGAAGAGGTAAGTATATCTTCCCGGCAGATTAATTCGAATATTACCAGGCTGGAGACGGGAAGCACCAGTTTATCCATTCAATCCATCCGGAAGATCCCTGCCCTGTTGGGAGAGATCGACGTGATCAAGGCCATTCAGCTCCTGCCGGGAGTTCAGGTAACCAGTGAAGGTTCCTCCGGGTTCAGCGTAAGGGGAGGGGGACGGGATCAAAACCTGATCCTTCTGGATGAATCGGTGGTATATAATGCCAGTCATTTGTTGGGCTTTTTTTCCATATTCAATAACGATGCCATCAAAGAGGTGAAACTTTACAAGGGTGATATTCCAGCCCACTCTGGCGGCCGGCTGGCATCCCTGCTGGACATACGAATGAAGGAAGGAAACAGCAAACACTTCACCGCGAGCGGAGGGATCGGGAGCATCTCAAGCCGCCTGACACTGGAGGGCCCGATTGTCAGGGATAAAGCTTCTTTCCTTCTTTCAGGCAGAAGGACCTATGCCGATTTGTTCCTGCTCCTCTCAAGCGACGAAAACCTGAGGAAAACCAGGCTCTACTTCCATGATCTGAACGGAAAGCTTAACTACCGGATCAACAGCAAGAACAGAATCTTTTTATCAGGGTATTCCGGCAGTGACACCTATGCGAATAAAGAGTTTGCAGGGATGGTCTTTGGTAACCGTACCCTGACTCTGCGCTGGAACCATCTCTTCAGCAATAATCTCTTCAGCAATTTTACCTTGCTTAATTCCCATTACTTCTATGACCTTGGAACACCGGAAGGGGCCGAAGACTTTTTTAACTGGAACTCCACACTGGACGATTACGGGTTCAAAGCAGATTTTACCTTCTTCCCGAATCCTGAGCACAAAGTGCGATTTGGCACATCGGGGACTTTCCATGTGATTAAACCAGGCGAGGTCAGTGCCATCACCACCGGGGGGATCAGGCAGAAATTGGAACTGACTCATAATCATTCCCTGGAAAGTGCCATCTATCTATCGGGTGAATCAAGGCTAGGAGAAAAACTGGGACTTCGTTATGGTTTAAGGTATTCCCTGTTTCACAACGTGGGTCCGACGACTCTGTTTCATTACGACGATCAGTACCAGCTGGTCGATTCGACCTATTACCGGCAGGGCGACTTTTTCCATTTCTATCATGGTCTGGAACCCAGGATTTCGGCCAATTACATACTTAGTGAAAAACAGTCTCTGAAAGCCAGTTATTCCCGGACCAGGCAATATTTGCAGCTGGCCAGCAACTCAAGCGCCGGCACCCCCCTGGAAATCTGGTTTCCAGCATCTCCCAATGTGGAGCCACAGCTTTCCGACCAGCTATCCGTGGGCTATTTCAGGGATTTTCTGGATCATAAATTGCAGTCGTCTCTGGAGCTGTATTACAAAAAAATGAACAATTCCATCGATTTCAGGGATCATGCCCAGTTATTGCTAAATCCCAGGCTGGATGGTGAAATCAGGATCGGAAAGACCACCTCCCTGGGTGCAGAATTATTTTTGAAATATGAAACAGGTGCTTTCTCAGGCTGGATAAGCTATACGCTTTCAAGAACCATGCGAAAGATTCCGGAGATTAATGGTGGCAAGCCTTACCCGGCTCCTTATGATAAACCTCATGATGTGGCCCTGGTGTTGAGCTATGATTTCAGCTCACGGATCCAAATAGCGGCCAACTGGATTTACAGTACCGGCATTCCCTATACGGTACCTTCAGGAAGATATGAAATAATGGGAAGCATCATCCCCTTATACACAGGAAGGAACCAATACAGGCTCCCGGATTATCACCGCCTGGATCTTTCCCTGACTATAAAGGGAAAAGAACGAAAAGGGAAACGCTGGAGAGGCGAGTGGAACTTCACCGCTTATAATGCTTATGCGCGGAAAAATATCTGGGCCCTCAACTTTTACCAGGACGAGGCCCGGTCAGATTTAACCTATGCCGAAATGACCTACCTGTTTTCCATTGTTCCGGCTATTACCTATAATTTCAAGTTCTGATGGGGCATAGAATTACATACAGCTTCCAGGTCATGTTTGTTACGGCACTTCTTCTGATTTCCTCCTGTACGGAGCGAATTGATATTGAACTCGATTCCACCTATCAGCGTCTGGTGGTGGAAGGAGTGCTGACTTCCGATTCGGTCAGGCACTATGTTCTTCTATCCGTCACCAGTGATTACTTTTCCAATCAGCCTGCTACACCACTCAGCCATACTGTGGTTGAAATCTCGTTTGAGGGTCAGACCATGCAACTCATTGAAAATGATGAGATTTCCGGCAGGTATGAAACAAGCACGGCCTTCAGGGGTAATCCGGGAACTACTTATATTCTGGATATCAGTCAGATTGATATCAATCAAGACGGAGTCGGGGAACTTTACCATGCCGAAAGCACCATGCCCGGGGGCAGTGAGCTGGAGACCATCGAGTTACGGTACTATACCACGCCGGTAGTTTCAGGCTATGGAGTTTTCCTGTACGCCTATAACCCGGTGGACCAGCGGGACTGGTATGGATTTAAACTTATCAGGAACGGAGATGTACTGACCGATTCGCTGAGCAAATACCGTGTTTTGTCGGATGAGCTCTTCGATACAGGCTATTTCCCCGGACTGCCCGTCGGATTCTTAAGTGACGATGATCCACGGGAGAAGGTTCAGTCCGGCGATACACTGACCCTCCAGATGGATTGCATTGAAGAGGTTTACTACAATTTTGTTACAGAAGCTCAACTGGAGCTTGCAGGCCGGAACCCTCTTATCTCCGGCCCTCCTGCAAATGTGGTATCCAATGTGGATAACGGGGCGCAGGGAATCTTTGCAGCCCACTCCATTTTAAGATACTCCATCATCGCAGAGTAAGTATGTTCACCTGGTTTCTGCGACCTGCCGGACGCACATAAAAAAAGGCTGCCCGCGGGCAGCCTCCCTCCTGTTTTCTTCAGGGTGCAATCCCAATTTGTGGAACTTTTTACGCTGCCCATCTTTGATAATCATTTGACTTGATTTCTGTCTGGTTGTCAAAGAGTTCGTCTCTGTTTGTTAGGTTCTCAAAGAACGTTTTCCACCTTCCGGTGATGAGCTGAGACCGCAAAAACAGATAGATTTCTGCGTTTTCCTTCTTCCAAAACGAGCCACAGGACTTCAATCTTAGGTTGATTACCCGTCGTATCGCGCTTTCAACACTTCCGCTTCCCCGGGGCAATCCTTCGCTTTCGAACAACGCATACTGCATCCGTTTGCTGTTGGCATGAAAA